>NZ_DAXETW010000153.1:0-21168 GCF_051155795.1 Longibacter sp. | reverse complement strand
GCGTCTCCGCTTCGCTGCTGCACGTCGAACCCGGCATTTGCCGTCTCCGAGAACGTCGTCCAGTTCAGGATGACGTCGTCGCCGTCAAGCGAGGCCGTGAAGGGGCCGAGTTCGACCGGAAGCGGTATGCCGGTATCATTGTTTTGACCCGGAGACGCGTCCAGTTGCACGCCGAAGTCGGCTTGGAGAGCGAAGCCGCCCACACCATTCACGTTTCGCGCCGTCGAGATTCCATCGGCCTCTGGAACGGCCCCTGCGGTCGGATATGTTAGCGACTGAATCACAGTGCCGCTTCCATCGCGAAGGATGATGTCGTCGCCCCCGTTGTTGAGCGCAGGCAGTCCAATGTCTGTGAATCCGTCGATTCCCGTAGGTGTGCCTCCTCGGAAAATGACAGCAGCTTCTCCAGGCTCAAGCGTCGTACCCGCCGGGAATACATACGGATCGCCGCCACCGCCCGCTTCGTCATCGAGCTCATAGCCACTGACGTCGACCGGACTGTCGGAAATGTTTAGGATTTCCACGAAGTCGTCGTCCGAATTTATGGTTCCGTCACCGTTAGCGTCAACGCCTCCGCTACTCGTTGTGGGATCCGCCAGGAATTCGTTGATCGCTAAAACGTTTTCTACCGGCAGAAGTGCGGTATCGCCGTTCGCAAACACGGCGAGGAGTCCGAGCGCAGGGTCGGTACCGCTACCTCCCGACGGATCGTTGTACGGCGTGTAGAAGCCTGAGGCCAGTACAACGGCCGTGCTGGCCGTTGTCAGGGGAGCGGTGAAGGTAGCAAGGCTAGTGGCTCGAGTGTCGTCCGTTACGGCAACGGAGTACGTTCCCGGGGCTACACCCGTGTATCCGGTGATACCGGTGTAAGAAGCATCATCTGCCAACGTGACTCCGGCCCCGGGCACGAATGCATCGACAGTCGGCGCATCCGGTGAGCCGTGAACGACGATGAGTTCGGCATTACCAGCAGTTTCCGGAGTCTCACGGACGTCCGTCTGGACCAACAACTCGAAGGCCGTGTCCGCGCCGTCCGGATTGCCTTCAAAGTTGCTAGGGTCGAGCACGCCGCTTGCGATAACAGCCAGGGAGGCGTTGGCGTCGACCTGAAGATCAAACGTTGCAAGTGCGTCCCCCGCGCTGCTGCTCGTGCTCGGCGCCACGGCAATGGTGCGGACGCCGGAGTCCAGGTCGATGAAGGGTGTGGCACTCCGAAACGCGAAGTCATCCAGTGCTGGCAGAAGCGCGCCGTCGACGTAGATGTCCACCGTCGCAGCCCCCGGGTCCGGCGCGTTATGGATGATCTGTGCGCGCGCCGCTCCGAGATCAATCACGTTGCCGGCCGCGTCGACGGCGATCAGCGTAAAGGGAGCAACCGGTGACGGCGTCTGCGCGCCCGGATCGAGAAAGCCCGACGCGACGACCGTGAGAGGCTCATCTGCAAAGCCGGTCAGGTCGACATCGAAAGTGGCGACGACGGTACTGTTGTCGTTGCCCGGTGTCACCTCCAGCGTCACGGCTCCGGCGCCTGCAGCCACATATCCGGTGATGCCGTTGTAGGAGGCGTCGTCAACGAGCACCGCGCCGCCGGCGAGGACGTCGACGGTCGGGGCATCCGGCGATCCGTGGACCGCCCGGAGTTCGACGTCACCGTCCGGCGAATCCACCACCGGGCGCGCATCTGCGGCGACGTCAAGGGTGAAGCCGATTGCATTGCCCGTACCGCCGTCGCTGAAGTCCCCCGGATTCAGGACGCCGTTGGCGACGACCGTATAATTGGTGCTTGCTGCAAGCGTGATCTGAACGGGGCCGGCCACCGCATCGCCGGAGCCGCCACTTTCCGGCCCAGCGACGAAGACGTTGTAATCGCCCGGGGGCAGCGACAGGAATCCGGTCGCAGTTCGAAAGTCAACATCCTGTATATCGGTGACGGCAGTACCGTCCAACTCCTCAATGTAGATGTCGACGGTTGCCGCAGCCGGATCAGGAGAGTTGTGGATGATTTGTACCTCAGCGTTCTGAGCAACCGCGGGAGACGCGGCGCCGACCATTACAAGGACGGCCAGAACCAGGGTCGCTACGACGCAGCGTAACGAATCGATCTGTAATCGTTGTCGCATAGCATTGTGGAACGGAAGTGAGCAAAGTGGGAATGGACCGTCGTGCGGTGAGGGGCCGGGACCGCAGACGGACGCGTCGCCTGTCGGCGAGCAACGGCCGAGTGGCCGGTAGCATGGGATATGAACCACAAGTGTGAATATACCGTGCACCAGAGGGCACAGTGTGACCCGGCGGTAAAGTCGACTGCGCGAAAGAACATGTTGCAATTACTGCAACAGCTTTCTAAAGGGTTTGCAGGTGCGGACTCCTGCAAACATGCTGGTAAACCGGTAGACACGCCGCCCAACGAAACGCGGGCGACCTTCTCGAGGAAGATCGCCCGCTTACACGATGGCGGCAGGTATATATCGGCGTCAAGGAATAGCCGCGTGCACACTCATTCCGCCGTCAAGGTACGACATCTGTAAGTCATCGCACCACCGTAACGCGCTGAGTCGTTTCAAACCTTTGTCCCTGCACCCGGAGAAAGTACACTCCGCTTTGAAGGGATTCTCCGTTAATCGGAAGCGATAATGGTGACTCGGCGGTGACGGTACCATTGAAGATCGACTGTATGCGACGCCCAAGCATATCGAACAGTTCGACGGTCACCGGCTGTGTCAATCGGACCTGCAGGGTAGCTTCTCCTGTCCCGGTGACAGGGTGCGGTGCGACGGGGCTGAGTGTGTACGGCTCGTCCAGGCGAACCGTCACCGAGATCGACTTGCTCAGATTGGTACGTCCATCCACATCGACCTGGCGCAAGCGAAATTGATGCGCGCCAGCTGTCAGATCTTGAACGCGGAACGAATAGGTACGCAGGGACGACGATTGACCGGCCCCGTCGACGGACCCAATGGTTTGGAACTCGCCGTTGCCGGACCGCTGCTGAATGTCGAATCGGAGATTGTTAGTCTCCGACAGCGTTGTCCAGTTCAATATGACATCTTCACCGTCCAGCGTTGCTGCGAACGTCCCAAGCTCAACAGGGAGGTTTTGAATGCCCGGAGTTGGTTGCGTTACGACGAAAGTATCTGCACCATTCGGAAAACGCTGGATGGATTCTGTGTCTTTCGCTCCATCCACATCCTCGTCGTACTGAACCGTCTCCCCGAGTGCGGAAAGCAAGGCGCTATCTTCCGCATCGCCCGTTCCGTATACAATGGCGTCCTGCAGGTCTGACTGCGTTGCGAACGTACCGTTAGGAAAGTTTGACGCAGCCGCACGATACAGGGCGACGGCATCAGCACCATTCTGGATGCTACCATCTGCGATCGTTACGTCCCCACCGACGGCTGCATTTCCAACCAAGAAGAAACCCTCTGGCTGTAGGCCAGCTGCCGAAAGATCGACCGTCAGATAAGACGGATCGCCCGTCTGGTTTCCATTAAATAAGACCAGCACGTATGGATCGAGATCGACCGAGGCGACGGGACTCCGATTGTATAACTCGACAAACTCCTCGGTATCAGATCCGGGGGTGTCCGAGTCGATCTCATTGATGACAACGGGGAGCGTTACCATCGGAAACGTAACGACGGAGCCATCTGGATAGACAGCGATGAGGGCAAGCGCAGGGCCCCCTTGATTCGCTGACGGATCCAAAAATCCAGATGCCATGAGAATCGCAGCGTCGGCGGGAGCGCTTTGAAAGTCGGCGGATACCGATGCGAGGACATCGCTTCTATCGGCTGCGGCGACATCGAATGTGTAAGCTTGCGCATCGATGCCGGTGTAGGGACCGAAATCCGTGTATGAGGCATCACCAACGATTTCATCCCCCTGTCGCGTCAGAAGGTCGATTCGCGGGGCATCGGTGCTACCATGATGTACGAGCACATCAATTGCACCTGACGAGGCAGTCGTACGGATACCCTCTTCAACAAGCAAACTAAACGCCGTTGACTCACCGTCCGGATTTGAGGCGAAATCGTTCGGGGCTCGTACGCCACTCGCAACGGCCACGAGGGATGCTCCCGCATCAACCGTCACCGTGAAAAAGGCGAATGCGTCTCCAGAACTGACGCTGTTCGCCGGCGCCACGGCGATATCGTAAACGCCAGTATCTAGGTTCAGAAACGGTGTCGCATCCCGAAACGCCAAGTTATTCAGGGCTTCTGGCCGATTACCATTAATGTAAACGTCTAGACCCGATGCTCCGATCGTCGGATCTGCGGAGTTGTTGACGAACTGTATATTGCCTGCACCGAGGTCAGTTACCGTCCCCGTGGCGGTGATCGACAGTAGGGTGAAAGGAGGCACTGAAACGGATGCCGGTTCATCGTTCGGGGTCAAGAACCCGGACGCGGCGATGACAAGCGGTTCGTCCGCGAAGGTGGAGAGGTCTATATCCAAGCTTCGCAGAACCGTGCTGTTATCATCGGACGGAGTAATCTCCAGCGTCGATGGCACAGCGTCGGCAGACACATACGATGTGACATCCGAATATGACACATTATCTGCCAGAATAGAACCGTTTTGTAGTATGTCAATGGCAGCGGCATCCGTGACATTGTGTATCACGCGAACTTCCACATCGCCGTCCTCGGTTGCTACGTCGGTTCTTCCATTCGGCTCAACGAGAAGGGCAAGCGAGATCGGAAGACCGTCTGGGTTCGGAGAAAAATCTGACGGGGTTTCCACCCCGGTTATGGTCAAATTCTGCTTTGACTGAAAGCCCACACTGATGGACTCTTGAATGAGGACATCTGTCGACGGCCCCAGGCTGCCCGGTCCGGACACCGTAACATCGTACGTTCCCGTCGCCAGCGCCAAAAAGCCGGTTGCGGAACGGTAACTAAAATTGTCAAAGCTCTCTACGACGGCTCCACCGCTATCTTCGATGTAAATATCTACTTCTGATACGGCAGGATCGGACACATTATGAAAAATCTGGACTTGCCCGTTCTGTGCTACAACTGGAGCCACACTCAACGCGGCCAACAAGACAACGTAGAGACTAACATGTACCCATCGATCCTGTATCGCTAGCAACTTCATAAACACCGGAACGCTGTTACGAAGAACGAGAAAGCTGGCTCTGTTTGCAATCCCCCGCGATTGAGGTAAATACCATAAAGTAACTGAACTTAAGCGGTTCTAACCATCTACCTGTCGCACTCGCACTTTCACCAGTCAGGTTACAAAACGTATGACAAAGCAGGAAAAAGACTCAAGCCTGAGTGATTTCACCTCGGCCAAAGCTAAGAAAGAACGGTGAATCCTACGGGGATATCTTGATAAGTACGTCAGGACAGCGCCGACAGACTGGCCACCTGGCGGAGGCTATTAGCGTCCATTCATGCTACTAATCAACGGATGATGAATGCTCAATAAGCACAACGTATCAAACTTGGTACCATGGTCCAGGTAAAGTCGTACGTTCTACTCCACCGGCTCCAGGCGGTAGAGAGCTCCGTCACTCGCGTCGGTCAGAAGGTAGAGGTACCCATCCGGCCCGGTACGGACGTCGCGGATCCGTCCGAGGTCGTCCGGCAGGAGCGACTCCTGGTGCGTGACTGTTTGTCCGCCGAGCACAACGCGCTGCACCTTCTGATGTGCGAGCGCTCCGATGAACAGGTTTCCGCGCCAGCCCGGGAATTGATCCCCGTTGTAGAGCGCCAGACCGGACGGGGCAATCGACGGATCCCAATAGGTTACCGGCTGCTCCATGCCCTCCTGCTCAAAGCCGCCGATCTCCCGGTTCGTGGCGTACTCCCGACCGTACGTGATCGCCGGCCATCCGTAGTTGATCGCCGACCGCATGAGATTCAGCTCATCGCCACCGCGCGGACCGTGCTCGTGCGACCAGATGTCGCCCGTCGCGGGGTCTACAATCATCCCCTGAATGTTTCTATGGCCGTAGCTGTAGATCTCCGGCAGCGCGCCGTCAGTGCCGACGAACGGATTGTCGTCCGGTACAGCGCCGTCGAGCGTGAGTCGAATCGCGGTCCCGATCGACGAGCCAAGATCCTGCGAGGGATCCCGCATCCCGCGATCTCCGATGCTGAAGAGAAGCGTCCCGTCCCCCGGGAAGACGATGCGCGCCCCGAAGTGACGCCCGCCGGAGACGAACGGCTTCTGGCGATATAACTCCTCAAGTCCGGTCAGGGCGGCGCCGTCCAGCTTGGCCCGGGCGACAACGGTCCCGCGTCCGGCCTGCGTCTCGGCCACGTAGGTGAAGTAGATCCAGCCGGTCGATCCGTAATTCGGATGGAGCGCCACGTCCATCAGACCGCCCTGACCGCCGGGCGAGATGGACGGCAGGCCGGCGACCTCATCAATCGCGTCCCCGTCCACGAGGAGAAGGCGGCCGGGGCGTTCCGTAATCAGCATCCGCCCGTCGGGCAGCCACGCCACGGCCCAGGGATGCTCAAGGTCGTCCACGAGACGGACGACCCGAAACGTCGCCTCCTCCGACTCTACCCGTTCCATGACGACGTCCTCATCGGGAACGGCCGAGGTGTCGGGAGAGGGAGTGCCCGTCGTGCAGGCACTCAAAACAAAAGCCATCAGCACCGAAAGCATGCGCATGAGATCGAGAAGGAAAAAGGGCATTCTGATGATTGCGGCGTCACGGACATCCCGGCCCGTGTACAGATCGATTTAGCCACATCGGTCTTTTACGTTCCCACCACTTTCGCTCAAATCGTTGTCTACCAGACCGCGTGAGCAGTGCCACACGTTGATGTTCGCGGCCATTCATCCTACATTCTGACCAGATTCCGTGCGCTCTGAGCCCAGATACTTGTACCACGATGCTTCGCGCTGCCTCTCTCTCGTTTGGTGTACTGTGCACGCTGATCGTCGTGTCTGCCTGCGGGCCGTCGCAGGCCGTCAATACCAACTACGAAGACGGGACGATGACGTACGAGTCGTCCAACGTCCGGATGAGCGATGTGAGCGGGTTCACCGGACTGACGAAACCCCGGTTCGAGATGTATGCAACCGCCAGCTGTAGCGGCGCCAACTGCGCGCCGCAGACGTACACGCTCCACTTCCGCGCCGATCCCGGAGCCGGGCGGGTTCGCATCGAATCGACCTCCGTCCTTCTGGCCGTCGACCAGGACTCGCTGATCTGGGATGATCCGTTCCCTCTGGCGAAAGGCCAGATCTTTGAGGTCCGCGGGCAAATCGTGACGGTGGACTGCAGCGACGAGGAGTTTCGATCTCTCGCCAACGCCCAGACGGTGCACGGCGACCTCGGCGGCCTCACGTTTCAACTCTTCCACGGAAACCGAGAACCCCTTCGAGCCCTGATCGCCCGGGTGGACAGTCTGTCCTGATGGGTGTAAGGGAAGTATTTAGGTGTGTAGGTATTTAGGTTTGTAAGTGTTTAGATTTGCAAGTTTTCGGGAGATGGGTTTCGAACGCCGTGCTATTGGCGACATGGGTCACACGTTGCCCCGGCAACATCGGTAACATGTTTCTACATCGGCTGCCCCGGACAGATAACGTCGAGTGCATGCCTCCATCGGGATGAACATGAGCCGTAGGAGAGGTTCACAATCTGTCGTTTATAGCCAGATTCAACACGTCGCATGACGCGGGCACCCGACAGCCAGCGGTCCGATCCATTCACTCTCGTGTCCAGCAGGACCCTCGCAAGGTGTCAGAGCCGAGCGAAATAGCGGTTTCGAGTGAACCTATGTTGCCGAGATGATCTGTTAGCCACGTACCCGAGTAGTGCCCCCTGAACCTTGAACGCTGACCCCTGAGAACCTGTTTGGCGGACAGCCTTCGGCAATCCAAAGGTACGGACCTACCGACGGTCGGTCCTCGCAACGCTCGCAACACGGGGCTCGATTGATCTTGCGCACCGTGACAACCGCGTCGGTGTTATGAGAGAACCGTCACGCCTTTGAGTGCGCATGAACGGCAGAACGTACTTTTTTGAAATACATCCGCCGAACAGGTTATGAACGTTAAACCCGTACCTAACCAGACATTCGAACTTCGTCATCGTCTCTTCGGCATCAATAGGGGCGGGATGTCGTTAAACGGGGTTGCGTAGGCTTCGATGACTCTGAAGCAACGCCTCCGTCCCCCCAAAATCGAACATCCGCCCGCTACCGGATGACGCAGACGACCGACACCGCCCCGACGCAGGACCCCGTCATCGCTAATGCCTCCGTCTCGGCTCGCGATACGGCCAAGCATAGCATCGTCATTCGCGGCGCGCGGCAGCACAACCTGAAGGACGTCGACCTCGACCTTCCCCGTAACGAATTGATCGTCTTTACCGGGCCGTCCGGGTCCGGCAAGTCGTCGCTCTGCTTCAACACGATCTACGCCGAGGGGCAGCGCCGCTACGTGGAGAGCCTGTCGGCCTACGCCCGGCAGTTTCTGGAGCGGATGGACAAGCCGGACGCGGACCTCATCACGGGACTCGCCCCGGCCATAGCGATCGAACAGAAGACGACCGGCAAGAACCCGAGGTCAACCGTCGCCACGCAGACGGAGATCTACGATCATCTCCGCCTTCTTTTCGCGCGAATTGGCACGACGTACTCGCCGATCAGCGGGCGACAAGTCACGAAGGACACCCCGCGGAGCGTCGCCCTGGAAGTTGAGGAACAGCTCGCCGACGGCGCCCGCTTCTATCTCTGCTTCCCCGTCCCGGAGCATGCCGGGATCGCGCTTCGGGATGAGCTCAAGAGCCTCCGGGAGCGTGGGTTTTTCCGCATCGTGCTGGTTCCCACGGAGAAACAGGCGGAACGGGGCGAGCGCCCCGAGATCCTCGATCTGAACGAAACGGGGCCGAGCAAGGTCAACAACTATGGCCGAGATCGTCTTCTGGTACTTGTCGACCGGCTGAAGGTCAATAAGAACGACAACGCCACCCGAGACCGCATCGCCGAGTCCGTCGAGCAGGCATTCAATGAGGGCGAAGGCCGGTGCACCATCCAGGAGGTGCCGCGCGAGGGCCCGATCCCGGAAGCGCTGGAATTCAGCCACTTCTTCGAGCGGGACGGAATGCGCTTCGAAGAGCCGAGCCCGCTGATGTTCAGCTTTAACAGCCCCGTCGGCGCCTGTCCGGAATGTCAGGGGTTCGGGCGCGTGCCCGGCCTCGATCCGGATCTCATCGTTCCCAACAAGGAACTCTCGATCAAGCAGGGCGCGATTGCCCCATTCCGCACGGACAAGTGGTCGAAGCACTTTAAGTCGCTCATCAAGATTGCCGCGCAGGAGGGGATCAACGTCGACTGCCCGTACCGTGAGTTGGAGGACTGGGAAAAAGAGATCGTCTGGGACGGGAAGGATGACTACATCGGCATTCGGGGGTTTTTCGACTTTCTGGATGAGCGCTCATACAAGACGCACTACCGGATTTTCCGTGCGCGCTTTCGCGGCTACTCGACCTGCCCGGAATGCGACGGCTACCGGCTCGCCGACGATGCGCTCTACGTGAAGGTCGGCGATGCAGAAACGACCGGGCGGAAGCACATCGGGGAGATCTGCGCCATGACGACGCGCGAGGCGCGCGATTTCTTCCAGGCCCTCGAATTGACCGAATACGAGGAGGAAGTGGCCGGACGGGTGATGGACGAGCTGCGTAAGCGAAGCCGATACCTGGTAGACGTCGGCCTCGACTACCTTACGCTGGATCGCCTGGCGCAGACGCTTTCCGGCGGGGAAACGCAGCGGATCAATCTGTCGACCTCGCTCGGGTCGTCCCTCGTCGGGTCGCTCTATGTTCTGGATGAGCCAACCATCGGCCTACATCCGCGGGACAACGACCGGCTGATCGGCATTCTTGAGCGGCTGCGCGACCTCGGCAACACGGTTCTTGTGGTGGAACACGATCCCGCCACGATGGAGGCGGCCGACCAGATCGTGGACCTCGGTCCGGGCTCCGGTTCGTTTGGGGGCAATGTCACGTTTCAGGGGACCTACGACGAGGCGCTCACCGCCGATGATTCGCTGACCGGCCAGTACCTCAGCGGTCGCAAGACGATACCGGTGCCGGAGAAGCGCCGGGAGATCGACCCCGAACGGGTGTTGACGATCGAGAACGCACGGCAGCACAACCTGAAAAACGTGGACATCGACGTTCCGCTCGACATGATCGTCTGCGTGACGGGCGTCAGCGGAAGCGGCAAATCCACCCTCACGAACCAGACGCTCTTTGAAGGGCTGCACCGGCTCAAGGGGGGCAGCGGCGACGGCAAAGTCGGCAAGCACGACGCCATCCGCGGCCATCGAAATATCGACGCGGTGGAAATGGTCGACCAGCAGCCCATCGGTCGCACGCCGAGGTCCAATCCGGCGACCTACACGAACGCGTTCGACGGCATCCGAAAGCTCTTCAGCGAGACGCGGCAGTCACAGATCCACGGCTACGAACCCGGCTTCTTCAGCTTCAATGTACCGGGCGGGCGCTGCGAGGAATGCAAGGGGGAAGGCGTCGTGAAAGTCGAAATGCAGTTCCTGGCCGATCTTTACCTGGAATGCGAGGCATGCGGCGGAAAGCGCTATAAGAAGGAGGTGCTCGACGTCACCTACCAGGGAAAAAACATCGCCGACGTGCTTGAGATGACGGTCGATGAAGCTGCTGACTTTTTCGAGGGGGAAACCACGATCATCAACAAGCTGACGGTGCTCCAGGACATTGGTCTCGGGTACCTGACCCTCGGGCAACCGAGCACGACACTGTCCGGCGGAGAGGCGCAGCGGATCAAGCTGGCGAGCCACCTCGGCGGCCGGCACAACGACCGCACGCTCTACATTTTCGACGAACCGACGACCGGCCTGCATTTCGACGATATCAAGAAGCTGCTCGACGCCTTCGACCAGCTCGTCGACAACGGGCACTCGGTCATGATCGTGGAGCACAACCTGGACGTCATCAAGTACGCGGATCACGTCATCGACCTCGGCCCTGAAGGCGGCAACGCAGGCGGTCAGGTCGTCGAAACCGGCACGCCCGAAGCGATCGCACAACACCCGCACAGCCACACCGGGCGGTTTCTGAAGGACGTGGTGTAAGGGTCTGGTTCTACGTTCAGAGTTCAGGACTCAGGGATCTAAGAAGCAAAACTGCCCCGTAAATACTTACCTTCCTGCACACCTACAGACGTACACACCTACACACCCATCCCACGCCTCCCCAAACCTTAGCCCCCAAACCTCAACTTCAAAAACCGTCGAAGGCAACGCCTTGACGGAGGAAGCAGGTGTCGCAAACGAACCCTGGTCCCGGTCGGTCGTTTGGTGCGGCGACCGCGTCTGATTCCGTCTCCTCGCCCACAGCATGGCCGATCCCGCACCCGTGCCGCCATCCGGACCGAAGCGCGTTGCGCTATTCACCGGCGCCTACAATCACATTGCGGATGGCGTGTCGCTGACGCTCAACCGCCTGGTGCAGCACCTGGAGACGAAGAAGAACGTCGAGGTGCGCGTGTTCGCGCCGACGATCGACAACCCGCCGGTTGACCACGCCGGCACGTTGGTCCCGGTCCCCTCCATCTCCGCACCCGGGCGCAGCGAATACCGCCTCTCGCTGGGCATCACCCCGTCCGTCCGTCGCGCGCTGAACGACTTCGCGCCTACGCTTTTCCACATCGCAACGCCGGATCTCCTCGGCTACCACGCCCTCCGCACGGCGCGGTCCTGGCACGTCCCGGTGGTCGCTTCCTACCACACGCACTTCAGCTCGTACCTGCGTTACTACCACCTCCACTGGCTGGAGTCGATCGTCTGGGCGTACCTCCGGCATTTCTACCGTCAATGCCGACACACGTACGTACCATCCACGGCCATGGCGAATATCCTGAATGAACACGGGATCACCAGCGGGCTACACCTCTGGCAACGCGGCGTTGAGATGGACCGCTTCAACCCATCGCGCCGATCCCGGGACTGGCGCCGTCATCACGGTCTGGACGAGCGTCCCGTCGTCGCGTTCGTTAGCCGGCTCGTCTGGGAAAAAGGCCTGCACGTTTTCGCCGCCGTGGTCCGGCGCCTCGAAGCCGAAGGCGTCCCCCACCAGAGCGTCATCGTCGGCGACGGGCCGGCCCGCGCCGAGTTGAACGATCAGCTTCCCCGCACCGTCTTCACGGGCTACCTTGAGGGGACGGACCTCGCCACGGCGTACGCGTCGTCCGACGTCTTCCTGTTCCCCAGCGACACGGAGACGTTCGGGAACGTCACGCTCGAAGCGATGGCATCCGGCCTCCCGACCGTCTGCGCCGACGCCGTCGGCAGCCGGGATCTGGTCGTTGACGGCACGACCGGCCACCTGTGCCCGCCCGACGACATCGGCGCCTTCACCCGGGCCGTGCAACACCTCGTCACCGACGACGATGCCCGCGCCGCCATGGGCGAGGCTGCCCTGAACCGGGCGGAGTCGTTCCGGTGGGAAAGCATCCTCTCCCGGATGAACGATTACTACGACGCCGCCCTCGCCGGGGACACTGCCTCGTCCGTGTAAGTGGGTCCGTGTAAGTGGTCATCCTCCTCTCTTTTCCCGAGCCCCCTTCCTGCCAGCCGTGCGCCTTCTGTTCGTCTCCCACTCGCTTCCGCCCGAAGGCCGACCGATGGACAACATCGGCGGAATGCAGCGGGTCGCGATGAAACTTCACGAATCACTCGGGCTACGCGAGGCGGAGAGTGCCGGGCTCGACTACGACGCGGTGCTCCTGCGCTCGTCCTGGACCTGGACGCACGTCAAGGTGGTCCCCTTCCTTCTCTGGGCCGCGTGGGTGATCGCGACAAAAGCGCGTCGCCGGGATGTGGATGTCGTGCTCTTTTCCTCCATGGTCACGGCTGCCCTGGCTGTCCCGCTGCGCCCGCTCCTCGACCGGTATAACGTGCGGACCGCCGCCATCGTCCACGGCTTGGACGTGACGACGCCCTTTCCGCCGTATCAGTGGTTCGTGCCGAAGGTCTTCGACGCCCTCGATCTGGTGCTGCCGGTAAGCCGCGCGACCGGCGAGGCCTGCACGCGCCGGGGTCTCCCGGAGCGGAAAGTGCAGGTCGTCCCGAACGGCATCGACCCGGATCGCTTCCTCGCCCCCTCGGACCGCGCCACGCGCCGCCGCCTGCTAACCGACGCCCTCGGCCCGCTCCCCGACGACGCACTCCTCCTCTGCAGCGTGGGCCGTCAGGTCGAGCGGAAGGGTTTCGAATGGTTCATCCGTCACGTCATGCCGGATCTTCCGGACAACGTTCACTACTGGCTCGCGGGTGACGGGCCGCAAACGGAGTCCATCAACACGGCGATTCGGGAGAAAGGACTCGGCAAGCGGGTGCGGCTGCTCGGCCGGGTGTCCGATGTCGACCTCGCCCGCCTCTACCGCGGCGCCGACCTCTTCGTCATGCCGAACGTGCCGGTCGCCGGCGACATGGAAGGATTTGGCGTGGTCATGCTCGAGGCCGGTCAATGCGGCACCCCGGCCATTGCTTCTCGGCTGGAAGGCATTCGTGACGTCATCACCGACGGTGTCAATGGGCATCTCGTCCAGCCGGAATCACCGTCTGCGTTCGCACAAACCATTCTTCGTTACCACGACACGCCCCGCGAACTGGCGGACTTTTCCGAGCGCGCTCGAATCCATACGCAGGCCACGTTCGGCTGGCCCGCCGTCGCGGAACAGTACGTTCAGGTACTCCGAGGGCTTGTAGACGGATAGAGATAACTTTGCACCACGACCCTCAGAGATGAGATGCGACTGATCGACCGGGTCATGCCCGACGAGCCGCTGTTCTACGGCATCGTTTCGCCCAGCCTCCTGGTCGCCGGCTGCGCGGCCGTGCAAGTCTGTGCCGGGCGATGGATTGGCGTCTGGGCCTGGGTTCCGACCATGCTCTGCTTCTGGAGCCTGATCGCCTGGTTTCTCCGCGGGTACGCCCACCGCGTGTCCGTCGGTGATCGCCTGATGGCAGCCTCAGGCCCAACGGTGTGGTCGGTCCTCGCCGTTGGAGCGGGACTGCTGTCGCTGCCTGGCTTTCTCAGCCACTGGCAGCTGCTCGCCGAACCAGACATTTTCGTGGCGTGGCTTGCCTTCGCAATCGTAAACCCCTGGTTCGAGGAATCGTACTGGCGGGGACTGATCATGGACGCAACGGCTGAATGGGGGAATACGGCCAGCCTTCTGTACTCGTCGACGTGGTTCGCCATGAGCCATCCTCTGATCTGGGGCATTCATTCCACCTCGCTTCGCACACCCGAAGCCGTCGGGGCGCTCTTCTTTGTCGGCATTCTCTGGGGGCTCGCCTATCAGCGAACGGGAAGCTTGCGGTGGTGCATCGCCGGACACATCCTGGCCAACCTGCTCGGTCTGGCAGCCCTGGTCCTGCTCAACCTGTACGACCCAACGGTGCGGTGACACTCCGCCAGCCGGCAAAAGACCGGCATCGGACCCACCGTTGCGGCGGACCTGATGCCGTAGCTCCCATGTTCATAGCCTCGTACGGTCGTTTTCGCGTTGCGATGTTCACCCGGCGCCCCCCCGAGGCTTTTCCTTACCGCCCCAGCGATGAAACCATCAGTGGCTCTGCGAACCATCAAAGTCGTGCACACAATCGCCTGGGCCTTCTTCGCCGGCTGCATTCTCGCGATCCCCGTGTACGCTAAGCACGGGGCCTTCGACACGGCTGGCATCCTGATTGCCGTCGTCCTGATGGAAGTGCTTGTACTGGCCTTGAATCAAGGGCGCTGCCCGCTCACCGGCGTCGCCGCACACTACACGGAGGACCGGCGCGACAACTTCGATATCTACCTCCCGCTGTGGCTCGCCCGCTACAACAAACACATTTTTGGCTCGCTGTTCGCCGTCGGCCTCCTGTACACGCTCCTCCGATGGCAGGGCTGGATGGGCTGAGATCGCCTTCCTACGATCGGCATCGCAATTGGCTTCTGCGCGACCTGCGGCCACCTCTGAACCATCCCGTCCCATGCCCCCATGACCAACAATCTGCCTGTTGTCCTCGCGGCCGTTCTCCTCCTTTTCGGGTGCAGCGCGTCCAGTACGGAAGACCTGGCAGACCCGCCGGCGACCTACGACGCATTTTCTGCGCCGGTGCATGTCCAGATTAACGGATATGACGGCGATGCGATGGAGCCTTTCCTGTCTCGCGACGGCCGCTTCCTCTTTTTCAACAACCGCAACGATCCGTCGATAAACACCGATCTTTACGTTGCTGAGCGCGTCGATTCCGTCACCTTCGATTTTCTCGGCCCCGTCGACGGCGCCAACACACCCGCGCTGGAAGGCGTCCCGACTCTGGACACGGGCGGTACCTTATATTTCGTCTCGACAAGAACGTACGACGAAACGTACTCGACGCTCTACCGCGGTCGCTTCAGCGAGGGCAGCGTGTCCGGTGTCGAACTCGTCCCCGGCGTCTCGCGCCAGGAACCCGGCATCGTGAACTTTGACGTCGAGGTAAGTCCGGACGGCAGCACACTGTATTTCGTAGATGCACGCTTTGGTGACGACGGGCCTGAAGTGGCCGACCTCGTGATCGCCCGGCGCACCGCAGACGGCTTCGAACGCGCGTCGAATACCGACGCGTTGCTTCGATACATAAACACCGACGCTCTGGAATACGCCGCCTCCATCTCGTCCGACGGTCGAGAGATGTTTTTTACCCGCGTCCGCTCCATCACCTCGGGCGATTCCCCCGCGATCTACCGCACGTCTCGGGACGAGACAGGCGTGCCATTCGACCCTCCCCAGCGGGTGTCGGCCATGGACGGGTTTGTGGAAGGCCCTACCTTTTCGCCGGACGACCGCGCGGTCTTCTACCATAAACGCGAGAACGACCGCTTCGTCCTCTACCGCGTCTCTCGCTGACGGCGCGGACGAGCAGCCGCGGGCCCAACCCGCGGCTCAAATGGATGCGTGCGTGCCGCCCTCACCCGCCTGTCGCGCCGGCTTACGCGTCGGATCGTCCCATCCCCGGCAGATCCGGCGCCGACATCCGGCGCGGACGCGTCGAGATCGCCTCCAGAAAGTCAAGCAACGCCTCGATCTCTCGATCCGACAGATCCAGCGGCTCGAGCAGCGGCGACTTCTCCGGGTACAGCGGGTTGTCCGCTTCCTTTCTCGGAATGACCTGCGGCATGCCGCGGTCGTACATGTCGATCACCTCCCGCAGGCTGAATATCAACCCGTGGTGCAGGTACGGACCGGTGTACGTCACATCCCGAAGGGACGGCGTCCTGAATTTGCCTACGTCGGACGTATCCCCCGTGACCAGGAACCGGCCCAGGTCCTCCGACGGCCGACCGAGGTGAGACTGGCCGAGGTTGTGGAATTTGTCATCCGACAGCAGGGCGCCGCTGTGGCAGTTCATGCATTGCCCCGTGGTGCGAAAGACATGTAGGCCGTAAATCTGGCGATCTGACATGGCCTCACGATCCCCCTGCAGGAACCGGTCGAGGTCGCTGGTCCGGCTCGTGACGCCACGCTCGAACGTGGCGATCGCCTGCGCGATGCGTTGCACCGTGATGGTCGAATCGCCAAAGCTATCCTTGAAGAGGCGCCGGTATGCCGGCACGTCCCGGATGCCGTCCGCCACAAGATTGAGACCCTGGTTCATTTCGCGCGGTCCGGCGATGGCGGTCATGGCCTGCTCTTCGAGGCTCTCGGCGCGACCGTCCCAGAAGAGATGATCGTAGTAGGCAGCGTTCAAGATCGTCTGGCTGTTCCGCCGTCCCTCGCGCCGTGCGTGGCCAAACGATCGGCGCCGCCCGTCACTCCAGCCAAGATCCGGATCGTGGCAGCTTGCGCAGGCAAGCGTACCCGATGCAGAGAGTCGCGGGTCGAAGAAGAGCTTCTTGCCAAGCCCCTCTTTCGCCTCTGAGTTCGGATTATCCTCCGGGTACTCCACCCCAGGGAGCGGTGCGAGAGCTCGATGGGAGACGCTGTCGGACAGGTGAGGCGCGGGCCACCCGCTCTGCGGCCCCTTGTAGGCCTGGATGACGGCAGAGCCGGCGTCGGCCTGACTCGACCAGATGTCCGTTTGATAGAAGAAGACACCCAGCACGGCCGCGACGAGGCCCATCAGGAAGGCGGATCTCAATATGGCGGACCGTGCATCCATAAGACGAACGTGAGTCGCAGATCGCGGCGACCGCAGTAGGGGCCCACCGTCTCATCGCACCGGTGGCGCGGAATATGTGGAAAAACGAGCCGACCGGAAGGTTCGGAAATCAGGAAAGAAAAAGGGGCAACCGCAACGGCCCGCCCCTCCTCACTGATGATGTCCACTGCGTGACGGCGCTACGGCCGCGCAGCACAGGCTTAGTTGCTTGCCCGGCGATCCGCGCTAAACTCGTAGCGGCGCGTCTGAATGCCGTTGTTGATCGATGTCTCGTCGAACGTGATCGTGATATTGATCGTCCCTTCGGTTTCATTGTAGGTTCCGCCTTCGCTGCTGACGCCGATCACGAAGCTTTCCGGATTCGTGACGCCGTCATCGGTCTGATCCGGGAGGTACACCTCAATCTCGTCAGGGATAAGCGTCACCGTGCCGGTCGTCGCGCCCGGGCCGTCCGGGGTAAGCCGGAAGAACTCCGGGTAGTACAGCCCGGCGGATGCGGAGGACACCCCGAGGTCCACCGTGTTCGGCTGCTCGCCGTCATCGTAGAACTCCACCATGTTCAGGATATTGGTGTTGCGGGTGAAGTCCTGTTCGCTCCAGAGGAAGGAGCCGAAGCCGAAGACATTCGGGTCGGCCGACGGATCATCGCGGAGGGGCACGATGGTGAATGCGAACGACTCGTCGAAGATAGCACCCTGAGACGGATCGTTGTTGAGGCGACCGGTCTCCGGCACGGCCACGTCGGAGAACGTGTTGTATGCGTAGAGACGTGCAAAGTCCTCATCGGGCGCGTAGGTCGCTACGTCGGCGACCGGGTTGATGATCGTAATCTCTGTCTCCGTCGTGCCGCCGATGGTCACGGCATCGTTGTCCGGCGTCTGCAGGGTCAGCGTCAGCGTTTCGCTTTCGTCATAGTTACGCGTGTCGTTGATCGCCACCTGGACGGTATCCAGCGTTTCGCCGGCGACAATCTCGATGGAGCTGTTAAGGAGCTCGTAGTTTTCGCTCGGTGCCGTGCCGCCGGTCTGGAAATCCAGCTGCAGATTTGCCGGTGCCGGCTGATTCACTTCAACCAGGACGTCAAGCGTGTCCTCGTTGTATTCGTTCGTCTCGTAGCGCGCTTCCTGGAACGAGACGGTGAAAGAGCCCACCATCTCATCGTCGGTGATGGTCACCGTTGCCCCCGCGGTCGCGCCACCGGTGTAGCCGTCCACGTCGTCGGCGTCGATCAGAAGCTCAATGGTTCGATCCTGATCGTCGATGGAGGCATTGTCGATCGGCGTGATCGTGAACGTGCCGGAGCTGCTGCCGGACGCGATGGTCACGTCGTCGGATGCGGGATCCTCGTAATCGACGCCGGCAATCGCCGAACCGCCCACCGTGAGCGGAATGGTAACCTCTTCCGATGCAGGGGAGTCGAGCACGACGTCGACCTCGAGACTCTGCCCGGCTTCCGACACCTGGTAGGTGGCCTGACCAAACTCCACAGTGGTTTGCATCGCCATATCGTTGCTGTCGCACGCGGCGAACAGCAGAGCGATGGACAGGAGACAGACCGGCAATAGCGATCGGCGAAGCACGGAAAACATGGAACGGTACGTCATCGTCGGGTCGATTGTACGGAACGGCAACAAGGGACTGGTCTTATCTGGACTAGATATAGATAAGGGCACATCGAGACATTCACAAGAGCGCATAAGGCCTTCAGGCCGACCGAATACGATTTTCATGGTGCTCAACACGTGGCTGACCGGTCGGCGCCACTGGATCAGTACTCGTCGTTTTGCCGGAGTGCGTCGTTGGCGTTCATCGCGTCACGCGGGATCGGGAGGACGAACCGCGGGCTCGGATACGCCTCGTTGCAGGACGGCTCGCCTGCACAGTACTGGCGAGTCACATCCTCCTTGTAGCGCGTCCGATCGAACAAGAGGTGTCCCTCGAACGCGAGCTCGCGACGCCGCTCTTCCAGGATTGCCTCGAGAAGAGCGTCACCGGATGCGTTCACCGGATCGGCATCGGGATTGGCGCGGAGTCGAATCGTGTTCAGGTCCTCGCGCGCCGGGTCCGGGCGGTTCAGGTTGGCGTAGGCCTCCGCCCGGTTGAGGTACACTTCTGAAAGCCGCAGAACGCCGATGTCGTTCGGCTCCTGCGTGGTCGGCTCGGGGTATTTCTGTGTGCTGAACAGCGTGTCGCCCTCGTCGACCGTCGGCCGGATCAGTCCGTCCCCGCCGAGACCGCGAACGTCGCCGTCGTCGTACAGGTCGATGATGTCGCTCGTCGCGCTCAGCACCGGGCTGCTGTCGGACGCCCGGTTTCCCCAGTCGCTCGACAGCGTGTACGTGGCGTAGCCGGACCCGTCGAGGCGCAGCAGGTACTCGTTGCGGAGGTAGTCATTTTGCCACATCTCCTGCATATCGTCTGTCGGAGCCAGATCCGTGGCTCCGCTCTCGATGACCGCGTTGCAGAGCGTCACGACCCGTGACCACTCGCCCTGATACAGGCGAACCCGTGCCAGCAGCGCCTGTGCGCTCACAGCAGAAACGAAGACCGGGTCGAACGGCTCTCCTTCCAGCAGATCGATCGACCGCTCCAGGTCGTCGACGATTTGTTCGTAGGCGTTGAGCACGGTCGACCGTGACACCTCCTCGTCCGGGGAAGGCGACTCGGTGAGGACGACGATGCCGACATGGGATGCATCGTCGGTGTAGTTGTATGGCTGCGCGAACAGGCGGACCAGGTCGAATTGCACCAGCGCGCGCAGGCCGAGCGCCTGACCGAGAACACGATCTTTCTGCGCCTGCGTGCCGTCGGGAACGGTGGGCACGGCGTTGATCACGTTGTTAACCGCATTCAGGATTGCGTACAGGTCCGTGTACGATTCCACGGTCAGGTCCGGAATGCTGTTGAACGCTTCGATACGCCGCAGTTCGGTCTCGGCTTCGGTCGTCAGGCCTGGATTGATGGTGACGTTGCCGCCGGTCAGGTCGGCGTAGTACGTTAGAAAGCCCCGATACGTGTTCCGGCTGCGCATCGTCAGGTTGTACGCGCCGTACAGCGAGCTCTCGACACTTTCGATGTCGGAGAGCGCTTCGGTCCGTGAGATCTCGGTCGTCGGCTCCTGATACAGAAAGCCGTCGCACGAGGCCAGGCACAGAACGAGGAGCAGGCCGAAATATAGGCGAGTGGATTTCATATCGTGATGTCGATGCCTGCAGTGATCGTTCGCGCCTCGGGAAATCGATAGCGGTACTCGGCTGCGCCATTCCGGCCAGGCGCAGCATTGCCAAAGTAGATGTACCCGATGTTGGACGCATTTACGAAGGCCCCTGCCCGCTCCATGCCGAACCGTTCAATCCATGCCGTCGGCAGCGAATACCGTAGCGTCATATTCGCCAGTTTGACGTAGTCCAGGTTATAGATATATCGGTCGGTCACAGAATACGGGGGCGCATCCTCCGAGAGCCGTGGCACGTCCGTCTGGTCGCCCGGCTCTTGCCAGCGATCGAGCTGATTGACGCTCTGGTTATTGAACGAAATCTGCCGCCCGTCGGTCGCATACAGGTTCGACACCAGGATGTCGGAGCCGAAGGAGTACTCGCCGACGACACTCAGGGACAGGTTTTTGTAGGAGACGGTGCTGGAGAAACCGCCGAACACGTTCGGATTGCCGTCCCCGATCTTTTGCCGGTTCTCGATCCGGCTGGCGACGCTGTAGTTGTCGGTCACCGTCCCGTCGGGCAGCTCAAACAGGGCCTCGCCATTCTCCGGGTTCACTCCCGCGTACTTCACGCCGTAAATCGTACGCACATCTTCGCCGACCCGGTACCCGATCCCACTCTCTGTGGAAACACTGGCATCTTCCAGCTTCAGCTCGGTGACGATGTTCCGGTTCGTGGCCGCGTTGGCGTCGACATCCCAGGAAAGGTCGTCTCCCTGAAAAATCGAATACCCGACTGTGACCTCGATCCCCGTATTTCGCATATCGGCTGCGTTCACATCGCCGATCGTGAACCCGGA
>NZ_DAXETW010000152.1:0-59198 GCF_051155795.1 Longibacter sp. | reverse complement strand
GCCGCTTCCTCTTCACTTCAGAATGAGTTTGACATGGAACGATCCCGGACTTCATCCTCCTGTTCTGCTCCTGGTTGGCTTGTTGCCGTCGTATTGCTGGTCGTCGCTGGGTGCGACGGATCGGGCACCTCGAATCCAACGCCCTCTGCCACGTTTACGGCGTCGGTGTCCGGGGACACATCGGCGAGCCTGTCCGGCAGCGCCCAGGCCACGAACGTTGCCTCGGGGGCACTTTTCGGTGGAGCGATTCCCGTGCCACATGATGCTATCGATGATCTCCCGACCGGTCAATTCCCACAGGGTACGGTCATCGGCCTGGCAACCGCACCATCGTCGGGGACTCCCGTGAATCTTTCGGCTGGTACGACGATCACATTCTTTGTGCCGGGTGAGGGTGCGCCGTCTCGAGGAGAATACAGGTTGCTCGACCCACTGGCAACCGGTGTGCTCGGTACGCCGACGGTGCCTGTGCTCGCCACGTACGCTGAGATCCGAGGAAACTCGTTCCGTACCGCTCCGGCGACATCGGGGACGATAACGATCGACCGGGTGACGTCCGACGGTGTCTTCGGTTCGTTTCGGTTTGCGACGGATCAGGCTGTCACGGTCGACATGACGCAGCCGGTCGACACGACGGATCTTTCGGACCTTGAGTCGGAGCCGTTCACGACCACCATCGAAGGCTCGTTTGAGGCGGAACGCTTTGAAGCCGATGAGGACGAGGTGCCCACCTTCCGTGTCAGGCGCTGATCGCGCTGCGCCGGGATACGCGGGCAAACCACGTAAACACGTCAAAAAAAGGGCTCCGACGCAATGTCGAGAGCCCTTTTTTCGTCCGGCGTCGCCTGACGACGATGAACAAGCGATTATGCGTCGCTACTCGACCCGGTGGGCGACTCGCCCTGGGATCCGTCGCCGTGAGGGGACGGGGCACCGGCGGGGGCGCCATCGCCGGCGGTGTGGAGGGTGAAGTCGTCGAGCGCCAGTCCGCCGATGACCGAATCGTACCGCGTCAGGTCGGCCGGCAGCAGCACCTCGTTGTTCTCCTTGCCCAGCTTCGCGATCGTGTTGAGGTACTGCTCGGCAAGCCGGAGCTTGACGGCTTCCTCGCCGCCTGGTGCGGACACCGCCCGTGCCACCTCCTCGATCGCCTGTGCCGTAGCTTCGGCGATCGCTTCAATCTCCTCGGCGCGGCCTTCCGCCTCGTTGACGCGCCGCTGCATTTCCCCTTCCGACTGGTTGATCACTTCCTGCTTCACGCCCTCCGCGTCGTTCACGGTCGCGCTTTGCTCACCCTCGGAGCGGGCGACCACTGCACGGCGTTCGCGCTCCGCTGTCATCTGGCGTTCCATCGCCTTCTGCACCGTCCGTGGCGTGTCGATGTTCTTGATCTCGTACCGGTGCACCTTGATGCCCCAGGCTTCCTCGACCTCGCTGAGTACATCGACGACCGATCGGCTGATCAGCGCGCGCTCCTGGAAGGTGGTGTCGAGCTCCATCCGGCCGATGACCGACCGCGTCGTCGTCTGGGCCAGTTGGATCGCAGCGCGCCGGTAATTGGTGACGCCGTAGCTGGCGTTCTCCGGATTGCCGACACTCAGGTAAATGACGCCGTCCACGCGAACGCGGACGTTGTCCATCGTGAAGCAGTCCTGCGGCTCGACGGTAATCGCCTGTTCACGCAGGTCCTGCTTGTAAACGACGGCATCCACAAACGGAATCAGCGTGTGAAAGCCGGGCTGCAGGGTCTTGGTATACCGGCCCAGTCGCTCGACCACATAGGCGCTCTGCTGCGGGACGATGCGGATGGCACGGATGAATTTATAGATGGCGTAAACGGCAAGAAGGCCGAAGACGCCCATCGAGATTTCGTTCAGTAGTTCAATCATGGCTTTCGGAATCGGTCGTCAGGGGCGGAAAACGGAGAGAGGGACAGGGGTTACGAGCCGGACCGAACGCCGTCTGTGACCTTGGACGCCCCCTCGAAGAACGATTTGAGATTCGCGGCTTCGACGGGCAGAACGGACACGTTGGCACCGTCGATGACCGTTCCGAGACGATCAATGAACTGCTCGGTCAGCCGCATCTTGACGGCCAGGGAGCCGCCGGGTTGCGCAATCGCCTTGGCAACCCGCTCAATCCCGTGGGCAGAGGCGGTCGCGATCAACTCCATCTCCTTCGCCTCGCCCTTCGCCTCGTTGATCCGCTTCTGCCGCGTTCCCTCCGACCGGAGAATCGATGCCTGCCGATCGCCTTCAGACGTATTAATGCGAGCATCGCGCTCACCGGACGACGCGACGATCTCCGCCCGCTTCTCGCGCTCCGCTTCCATCTGCTGCTCCATCGTGAGCACGATGTCCTGCGACGGCTGGATGTCCTTGATCTCGTAGCGCATCACCTTGACGCCCCAAGGATTCGATGCCTTGTCGAGTTCCGCGACGATCGCGTCGTTCATGGCATCCCGCTCGGAGAAGGTGTCGTCGAGCGTGATCTTTCCGATCTCGCTTCGCATCGTCGTCTGCGCCAGATTGACCGCGGCGAGACGGTAATCGTTGATACCATAGCTGGCTTTCTCGGCGTCCATCACCTTGAGGTAGATGATGCCGTCGACGTCAACTTCGATGTTGTCTTTCGTAATGCACTTCTGGTGCGGGACGTCGAGGACCTGTTCGCGGATCTCCTGGCGGTAGGCCACGCGATCAATGAACGGCAGGACGAAGTGAAAGCCGGCATCCAGGGTTGCGTGGTACTTGCCGAGCCGTTCCAGAATCACCTCCTCGCGCGTTTGCACGATGATAAACGTATTCCAGATCACGAAAAGGGCCGCCAGAAGGGCGACCAGGCTGATAAACCACATAACGGTTGGCTGGAGGAATGAGACAATCGGAGTGAGAAACGGCGAGGGGTTCAAACCCTCCGGCGTCCGGGTACTCGGAAGCAGTACGACGCAGGGGAGGAAACCGTTACGGCGGACCCGGACCGCGCCGCTGTGCCTGCATCAGGAGCGTGATCGAGATCGCGAGGACGACGATTCCGACGGCCGCTCGCCGGGTTCATTTTCCGCATCCGTCGACGCAACGTCCTCAGGCGATATGCCATCCACGGCATCGGCACCGATCGCATCGGCGAGCTCCTGGTCAAGGTCGGCGTGATCCACGGGCTCTACGATCCACGTCAGGTTGTCCCGGTAGACGATGCGTGCTTCGGCTCCCTTCGGAAGCGCCCCTTCCATCGTCCGGGCGTCCCATGCGGCGCCGCGGAAGCGGACGCGCCCGGTCTTGTCTGGACTGATCGGCTCGATGACCGTCACGGTTTGGCCCATCGTTTCGGCGTCCTCATCTGTGATGCCGACCGTCGACTCGCCACCGAAGTATCGAAGCGCGAGAGGGCGCAGGGCAACGGTCAGCCCGGCCGAGATCAGCGTCCACGCCACGACGGCCGTGAACGGATCGATCAAAATGCCAAACAGCCGCAGGCCGGCGACCACGATGCCGCCCAGGCCCAGAAAGAGCGCGACACCACCGGGCACAAAGACCTCAATGAAGAGAAGCAGAAGGCCGCCGACGAAAAAGATCCACGTCAGAAGCGTCGGGTCGAGATCCATAAAGCGAACCCTTCAGGGCGAGACAAAAAAACACGGGCTCATCCTATACGGCACATCACGGCGAAAAGTTACGTCGACGTGTGTCTTCTTCCATGGGCGATGAGCTTTCAGTCCTGCTGTTGGTGAATGAGGTGAAGGATCACGCTGACAAGGTCGAACCGATCGACACGCGAGGCGCCGTATTGTTCTTCCAGGGCCCGCGTGACGGCTTCGGCGTCGTGACCCTGCCGGTGCAGGTCGATGATTTCCTCGAGGAGCTCTTCATCGCTCAGCGAAAACGGATCGGAGGTGCGTTTTGCCATGATTCCGGGTCGGGATAGGAGAAAGAATTGAGACCGGCGGACAGAAGGCGCGATGAGTTGGGCTTGACGAGGAGACGCAGTAAGTGACGCGCCATGTCGTCTTCGTATGGATAAAATGGACGCGGGGACCGCCATTCGCAACCCGCGCCTGCAGTCCGCACAGCGCGTTCGCCCTGAAAACCAATGTCAGGAAGCGACCCCGTCATCGCGCCTCGGTTCCCGTGCCGGAAGTTCGGCAGGCGTGTCCGAGGGTGGCATGTCGTTGAGGTCGTCCCAGCTCTGTCCGGGCACATTCCAGGCGGATGGATGCGGCCACGGTTCCGGCGGTGTGACCTCCACATCCTCCGGGACGACGACGTGGAACGCAGTGATCGGAAGGGGCTTCTCGCTGTCGTAATCGTCGGGCCAGGCCATGTCGACGCCCGCCGGCGGGGACAGTCGTTCGTGATCTGCCGTGTGCCCGTCGGCGGCTGGCGGAGCCGCCGGTTCCAGGGTGGGCGCTTCTGGGGTCGCCGGTTCTGGGGTCGCCGGTTCTGGACCATCCGCTCCTGGAGATTCAGTACCTGGCTCGGGCGATTCCGGGAACCGGCCTGCGTCAGCGCCGTCGGCGGTCCCGGCCGGGGATGCGCGGTCCACCGATGCGGTGCTGCTGTCTCCGTCCTCGTCGTCCGCGACAGGAGGGGGAGGCGCCGGTTTCGGAGGGGGGGTGCTGCCGTTGCTGGACTGGGAAGCCGCCGCCGCCCGATCCGGAGACCGATCGGCGGCAGTGCTTTTTTTGGCAGAGGCGGTCGTGGAAGCGGTCGCCCGGCCGATCGGCGGCCGTAGAGGATGAGCGACACGATGCCCGTTGCCGAGGCGACGGCAAGACCTGCCATGAACCAGACCCAGGAGGGCAGGCCCGGCGAAGGCATCTTCGGGATGGGTCGGCTCATGTTGGGCAACGCGGACGGCGTGACAGGTCCGCCCGCTACGGGCCCGGTGTCGGCGATCGCATCGGGGAGCTCGTCCGCGTCAGGGGATGTCGACCGGATGTCGGCAATGGTCGGCTCCGGGAGATGGTCGAGCCACGTCCGGTCCTCGGGGTCGAGCCGTCGGAGAGCGTCCGGAAAGGCCGCCATCGCGAGTCGAATGCCCTCGGGCGAGAACGCGTGGAGCTGGAGGTTTGTCTCGTCGACCTTGAGCATGGACCGGGCGATCAACGCCTGCCCGATGGTGTTGAAGTGGCCGGCGATGAGGCGGTAGACGGGGCTGCCCCGCCCGGTCGTGTCGGCCATGACTTCCACCCGCAGTCCCTGCAGCCGGTACTTGAGCCGCTTTCGGTGAAGGCGCTCGTTCCACAGGTCGGACGCCAGCACCCACGTGTAGCCATCCGATGCGGGAACGATGGGGTGGCGGCTGAAGAGGGATTTCCGCACGTCCCGCCGTGAAATGCGCTGCGACGGCGGCTCGGCTGCGGGCGCGGTGCGTTCGGCGGTCGTAGCACCCCGCGTTGATTGCGCCTCGCTCGGTGGATCGGGGATGGCGGTGACAGCCGGAGCCGGCGAGACGCGTACCGTCGTGGACATCGTGTCGCGCCCCGCCGTGTTGTAGGCGATGACCCTCACCGTGTAGGTGCCGGGCAAGGCATATCGGTGGGCGACGAGACTGCCCTCCGATGCGATGCCGTCCCCGAAGTCCCACAGAAATCCGATCGGTCGCGTCGACCGGTCCGACACCCGCGCCCGGTAGTTCGCTACAGTTCCGGCAAACAGAGAGCGCGGCCCGTGCAGTTCGAGGACCTGCACGGGTTCGGCATCCTGCGCGCGGACCGCCGGCACGGCGAGCCCGGTCAGGACGATCAGGAGGATCGGGAGGGACAGTCGGGTCATTACGTCAGCAGCGTGGTGCAGCGGGCGTCACCCGGTCGGCGGCTTCGCCGACGGGGACGACGGGGTGGACGGCGGCAGGACCCGGCGGAGAAACGGGATCGCGAGGGTTAGCAGCATGCCCAGAATCAAAACGACGAGCGAGGGATCGAGGGGACTGAGGTAGAAGGAAAGCGGTTGATTGAGGACGGCGTGGAGGCCGATCACCAGCCACAGGTTGGCGGTGCGAAGGTAGAGTACGGAGAAGAAGACACCCACCAGTGCTGCCATTGTCACGTAGGAAGCAATCTCGCCGACGGAGAGCTCTGCCGCGACGCCCGCCGGGATGTGGTTGACGCCGAACAGCACCTGCGAGATGCAAAGGGCGACGAAAAGGCGTCGACCGGATCCACGAAGTCCCCATCCGCGAGCGTGGTAATATAGTTGGGGAAGAAGAAAGCCACGATACATCACCTCCTCTACACCCGCTGCGATAAATAGCCCGGGTAGCGGTCGTCCAATGGCTTCCGATGTCATCGGGTACATCCAGACGGGATTCAGGATCGCAGGCGTGTTCGTAACGACGGACAGCGCGTGCATGACCAGTTGCGTCAATCCCCAGAGTACGAGGGTGGCGAGAACGGCGACGGCGATGCCCCGTCGGTGCAGGCCCAGGTCGCCAAGGCGTAACCCCCCAAGGACGACCATGCATCCGGCGATCAGGACCGCGAACTCCAGCGCGTTGGTCACGAGCACGTGGGTCGCCACGCCGGCCGTTGCCTCCGTCATTGGTCGGCTGACGAACATCTGGAAGTCCGGGGCGAAGAACAGGGCCGTCAGTGCCGAATGGATCACGACCACCGCCAGAATCAGGACGCCAGATGCGGGTCGCACCGTACGCAGCGGTCGCGCCCGGGTCAGCGACGGAACGAGCGTCATCGGCAGGGCCTGGTTGTGGCGTGGCAAGAATCATCGGGACAGCCGGGCGGTGCGCGCTTCGGCGGACGGGCGACGGCTTCATGATCGAACCCATCGCCAGGCAGCCAGGCCGGCGTGCACCTGTGCGAGGTTCAGTTGTCGACCTTGCCCGGGAGAACGGCATCCGGGCCGAGGCGCCGGTTGATTTCTCCGTCGAACCGTCGAATGCGCTCCTGAACTTCTTTGCGTCGCTGCTCAAGCAACTGGTCCGGCAGCGACTTCCGTGCGCGCTCGGGGATGGGGTCGAGGACCTGTGCCTGTAGTACGATGACGAGCTCTCGCCGCGCGATCGTCTTCTGCTCTCGGCCGAATACGTAGCGAAGGCCGAAGAACCACGGCGGTAGATCCTTCAGGAGCGGGATGCCGCGTCGTGTTGTCGTGATGTCCGACGAGTAGAGCCCGCCGATCACCGTTTGCTCCCCGTCGAGCAGCAGCACCTGGGTGTCCGCGGTGTTTCGGTCGACGGCAATGCTCGCCCCGAACGGGCGTCCGCTGGAGCGTTCCACGTTTACGTCAAGGTGCACGAAGGTGATTTCGGGGGAACCCGCGGTGTCGGCCAGGGCTTCCGAGATCAGGGTCGGTGTAACGTCCACGATGATGCCGGTGGAGATAAACTGTGTGATGGTGTTGCCAGCAAAGTCACGCACCTGAATCGGAATGTCGGAGCCGATCTGGATGCGCCCCTGCTCCCGGCTCTGAACGGCGACGGAGGGTTGGGCGAGGGTTTGGCCGATCCCATCGTCCTCGAGGGCGCGGAAGAACCGGGCCAGTTCCCCGAAGTCGATTTCGTCCGGTGTGCTGAGTGCATCCTCACGGAAGAAGTCCCCGACGGCGCCGCCGAGATCTTTTGGGCGGAGCTTGAAGCGGGGGCCCTGGTCGTCGCCCTGCTGATTGCCCTGCTGACCGGTCTGCTGGCCGATGAAGACGCTCCAGTCGAGCCCCAGTTCGCGCACTCTGGACAGGTTGACCTCAAAGAGCAGGGCGCTGATGATGACCTCGGGGGTTTCGAGTGTTGCCGGGAGCGGATCGACTGCAGGCGCCGACGGCATCGGCCCCTGTTGCTGGACCATGGCCGGGTCTTCCATCGTCATGCCTTCCTGTACGATAAAATAGCGTTCCGTCTCGCGGAAGCTGAGACCTTTCGCCTCCAGGACCAGCTCGAAGGCGTCGAAGAATTGCATGCGCGTGACGGACACCCCGATGGGTTCAGACCGCGACTCCGGATCGATTACCTGCTTGCCGGTGACGTTCACAAACAGCGGATTCAGAAACTCGACGAACTGGTCGAACGGCGTCGTCGGGAGGAATGAGACGAGCTGTTCGGGAGGAATGTAGGTGCGGAGCTGGCGCCGGCTAGGCTCCTGCGCCATCGCCGGGGCCAGGGAGGAACACAGCAGAGCGGCGAGCACGGCGGCGACGACCGCAGAGCGGCCGGCGAACGAAAGCCGGGGAAGGCGCAGGGCGTACGAAGAAATCATAGGGGCGGTTGATAGCGAGCGGAAGGGAGACAGACGCCCACGTCGGCCCCGGTTCAATACGGGAGGGGAGCGGACGGCGACAGCAGTGCGCGTCAGGGTTGGCCGGTTTCGACCGGTACGAGCTGAGCGTTCCCCTCCGCCTGCCGGTACGTCGGACGGGTGCTTTCCATCTGAATATCCACGATCTCCGTCTTGCCGTCGATCGTCAGGCTGGCGCGCACGACGACGTTCAGCGGGTCGATACGAACAATTGTGCCATAGGCGACGGAGGAGCCTTCGTACACGATGAACTGCGTATTGCCGTCCTGGAAAATCGCGCGCGATCCGGCGATGGAGACCAGGCTGGCGTGACGGATGTCGACCTGTCCGGCTGTGCCCGGACCGCTGGCGCGGACGCGTTCGCGGACGAGTGGGTAGAACGAGTTGTGCGGCACGTCGCGCTCCGGTAGGACGTCTTCGGGTGCGGTGGCAAGCAGGTCGCGATCCGCGCTGAGCCCGTCCAGCCCGCCGAAGAACACGTCGAGCAGCAGGGAGAAGCGGACCCTCTCCTGGCCGCGAGTGCCGCTTTTCCCGTCGACGACGGTGATTCGGCCCATCTCCAGGTCGCGGATGCGATAGAAGTCGGGCCGGTTCTCGATCTGCCAGATGAAGTCGTAGATCGCTGCGTAGGACCCGGTGCCGTCCACCGTGAATGAATAGTGGTCCACATCGGGCGAGGACTCGACGTCGTCGAGGCGAACGTCGAACGCTTCGAATCCGGAGGGCGTGAGCTCTTCCAGGTACTCGATTACGTCAGAGGTGGACAGCGAGGCCGGGATGTAGCGGTACCGCGAGTTCCAGCGTCGCACGGTTGCATCGGCCCGGTCGGAGGATTGCTCGGCTTCGGCCAGCAGCTGTGCGACCTGTGCGTGCTGCAGACGGGCGACGCGGTCCACATCTCGCAGATGCTGCAGCGTGGCGGGCTGGTGGATCTCCGTCACGTAGTATCCCGCGCCGGAGACGGCGAGGGCGACGCAGAGGAGAAGAAGCGTGTTGAGATGGGTTTTCATTGGATCCCAGGGTCGGTGCGAGGGGCGCGTCAGGGCGCGTCCGGAGCGGTTTCGAGGTCCGCGTCGAGGATCGCCTCCCCGGTGATCGAGCGTGCCGCCTCGGCGTCGAGATTTCGTTCTCGGAGAGCGAGCGCGGCGTCCGGCATTGAGATGTCGCGCGGAATCGTGATTTCGAACGGGTAGACGCGAGAATCGTCGATGTCGGCGTACATCACCTCGTGTACGACGCCGTCCAGGTTGCGCGCCAGGGTCGCGACGCGGTTGCGGTCCATCGCGTTGCCCCGGAGCGTGATCTGGTCGGGTGACAGCGACCACTCCTCGAACCAGATGCCTTCGATCGCATCCGTCTGCCGTGCGGTTCGGGCGATGGTCGTGCTCCATTCGGTGCTGCCCAGCAACAGGGAGTCGAGCACCTCGAGCGATCGGGCGTACTGTGCATGCACCGCGTTGAGACTGTCCACGCGCTGCTGGAGGTCGGCCGGAGAAATGTCGGGCAGCGCGACCGGGTTGGCCTGAATCCGTGTTTGAAGCTGGGCGATTTCGGTCTGCTGTCCCACATAACGCCACACGAAGAAGAGCGTCGAGGCCACGATCACGAGGAGCATGGCGACCGTGTGCCACGCGAAGAACGGAAGGGGGCGCGCGGTGTGCTGGACGGATCGGTCGAGCAGGTTGAGGTCGTCCTCGAGCGGCTCATCAAGGACGCGAAGTGCGGCAGCCAGGGCGGGGCCGGACTCCGGCGTCAGGGTATGCAGCACGTCCTCCGCGGCGCCGACGTTTTCCTTCAGCAGGAGTTCGTGCAGGCGTCCGACGGCGGCGTCCGGGTAGTACTGTCGGAAGCTGGTGACGAGCCGCTCGTCGCGGGGGCCGCCGATGAGCACGACGGCGTCGATCCGTTCGATCTGCTGTTCGTCCTGGTAGAGCAGCACGCGCGAGGCGATGGTGTCCGGCGCATCATAGGAGGTGACCGACCGCGGGTGTTCGACGTGACGGAGGGCCGAGCCCCGCATGAAGAGAATGAGCGTGTCCTCTGCGCCGACGCGGATGACGGCGGTGGTGTGGTCGGACTCCGGGACGAGGTAGCGCCGTACGACGTCGACGTGGATCGCCACTTCGGCGTCCATGCGGCGCGCCGATAGGGGCACATCGCGGTTCGGCCCGAAGCCGGTCTGGACCGTCGGGGTGACGCTGTCGCGATGCGTGGGAACGAGCGCGAGGTGCCGGGCGGTGCCGCTGGCGGCCGGCGTCATCGGGAGGAAGCGCACGCGACGGGCGTCAAAGCCGCCCTTGTAGACGGATCGAAGAGCCGCCATTCGAGGCCCGCCCGGCGCGGACCGTCCGAATGGCAGATAGGGTTTGACCGTCTTCAGCCATCCTTTGGTCTCGTTGTCGGCGAGGTGGCCCGCGAGTTCGACGTGGGCGACGTCCGGCGGTCCGGCGACGAAGACGACGTCCGGGTTCGGGCAGCCAATCTCCTTGCATTCGGCGAGAATCTCCCGGAGGGGGGCGGCGAAGAGGCGGGGGCCTCCGTTGCTTGCTCCCGCTCCGTCGCCGGAGATGGTATCGCGCCCGGCGGCCCCGAGCGGGTCGAGCGTTGCGTCGAAAGGCAGGTCGTCCGATACCGCCGACGCACCGACCTGAAGCGTGAAGTCGGCGTCCTCGGTGCCTTTCAGTCCGGGCAGGCTCGATGCGTAATCGCTGGCGAGCGACGGCTCGCCGACGCGCGGCCGGGGTCGTGCGAACCGTCGGACGATGACGGGATGCCCCTCCACCGCGCGGAGCAACACCGCTTCAATGGTGTGCGGCGTAAGCGAGACGCCGAGGACGGACGAGGAGTCGGGTGCAGACATCGAGAGTACCGGATTCGGGCGGAAGAAGCGGAGGCGAGGCGTCAAGACCTCAGCAGGTGGAGGAGGCGGCGTTTGTTATTGGCGTAGCTCAGAGCGGTGTCCGTGGCCACCTCCCCGCGCCGGACGAGGCGAGCGAGGCTCTGCTCAAGCGTAATCATCCCCTGGTCCTGCCCCTGCCAGATCATCTGGTAGATTTCGGGCACGTTGCCGTTTTTGACGGCAGCCCGAGAGGCCGGCGTCATCCAGAGAACCTCCTTGGCGAGCGTTCGGCCGCCGCCGATCGAGGGAAGCAGTTTTTGCGATACGACGCATCGCAACACGTCCGCGAGGCGGTTTCGGATGCGGTGCTGTTCGTCGGACGGATACTCGGCGACGATCCGGTCGATCGTTTCGATCGCACTCCCGGTGTGAAGCGTCGAGAACACCTTGTGCCCGGTGTCGGCCATCTCCATGGCGGTAGAGATCGTTTCCGAGTCCCTCATTTCTCCGACGATGACAATGTCCGGGTCTTGCCGAAGACCCTGGACCATGCCGTCGACGAAGCTCTGGACGTCCGTGCCCACCTCGCGGTGGCGGATGATGCACTTTTTCGATGTATGAATGAACTCCAGCGGCTGTGCAACGATCAGGATGTGCGCCGCCGTGTCCTCGTTGTTGGCGTCCACGATCGCGTCCAGCGTGGTGCTTTTGCCGGAGCCGGTCACGCCGGTGAAGAGCGTCAGCCCGTCGCGCACGTACCGGAACAGAAAGCCGCGCTCGACGAGCGGGTGAAAGCCGAGCGATCGAAGCGGCCGGGGCTTCCACGCCAGCAGCCGCATGCCGAGGGCCACGTGCTGGTTGTCGAAGTAGACCGTGGCGCGAAACCGGCGTTCGGGCTCGTCGGGATGCACCGCAAGGCTGTGGCCGAAGTCGACGCTGAAGCGGTGCAGCAACGCGTCGCGCTGGTGGTCGGCCAAAATGCTGAGGAGCCACACGTCCGTGGCCGCAAGGTCGAACGTGCCCATGTCCGGGTACGGCCGTTTGCAGCCGTCGACGCGAAACCAGACCTGATGCGCCGCCGCGGGGCCCCCGAGGTCGAGGTCGGATGCGTTCAGCCCTACCATCCGTGCCGCGAGCGCGTCGAGGTCGTCCTTCGCCTTTCTCCGATCCGTGTCCGGCAACCGGTCGAGGCGGCGGCTGAGCCAGCGGATCCGCCGCAGCCCGGACAGATCCTCTGGGGCTGACCGCGCCAGCTCCACGAACGAATCCGGAACGTGAATCGCGGTCGATCCTGCATGAGTGGGCGGCGCCGTCTCGCTACTCGAAACGGGCGGCGGGGAAGCATTCACAGCGAGGGTGCGAAAAGAAGAGTCAAGAGAACGCCCCCATGGTTGAACAGGACGTGTCCAAGTATCGCATCCGCGGGGCTCAAGGCGTCAATCCGGAAACGAAAAATCGATGCGCCGAACCCCCGCATCCGTGTAAACGAAATGGCCAGTCGTATGTCGCTTCCGGCGCAGGGGATTCATCCAGAGGCTGAGGTCAGGTTGAAGGGGATTGGGGATTGGGAATTGCGAATGACGAATTGGGATCTGCGAATAGGGAATTGGGAATGAGGAATTGCGAATGACGAATTCCAGAACCCGGAACTCGGAACTGTGAACCTTGAGCTTTAAGGCAGATACTCCTCGTCCCATTCGGCGTAGCCGATGAGCACCGGGCCGATGGGGTCGTCGTTGCGGTAGCCGGGGGTTGTGATCAGGGTCGAGGGGGCGGCGTACGTCAGCGTGAAATCTCCGAGGCCTTCGAAGCGCGCCTCCGGGGTCAAAACGTTGCCGTAAAAGTCCGGCGTCCCGTAGAACGTCACGTCGCCGTTGGCCCAGATGCTGCCGATGACCCGGTCGTTGCCGCGAATGTGGGCTTCGCCCGCCGTCCGCAGCATGAGCTGTGTCTGATCGTCCGCGTTGATCTCCCCTGCAATGTCGTCTTCGAGCAGGAGGCCGGCGCCGGGAGCCGCATCGGGCGTTCCGTTGATCGTACGGTAGCCATCCGCGTACAGGACGACGTTCCCCTGCACCTGCACGTTGGTCATGTCGATGTTACCCGCGACCCACCAGACGAAGGCCTGCGTGTCCCCGAGGACCGGGTTGCCGTCCTGCCAGCACACACTCGGCGGGATGCGGCCGTCGGTGCAGAAGCCACCCGGCCCGTAGATCTCGTCCTGGATGTTGAGGACCGCGGTCGGAAAGCCCGGGTCCGGTTCCAGAACGAGATCCGGCCAGTTGTCGGTGTCCACCCAGTGAACGTCCGCATCGTTGCTGTCGAGACGTGCGTCCGGGAGGGTGATTTCCGGAACCTGGAGGACGTTGCTTTCCGGGCCGTTGTAGTCGACCCTCGGCTGGAAATTGTCGGGCTGGCTGGTGCTGCTCGCATTGGCGTAGGTGCCATAGCCCTCGACAATGAACGAGTTGCCGTTCGTCCGGAGCTCGTCATTCGTGTGGATGTTGGCGTTTATCCCGGGGTCGAGGGTTGTGATCGTGATGTTTCCCCGAACCTGGAGGAGGTCCTCCGTCAGGATGACGGAGCGAAAGGCCGGCGGGACGCCGCCGAGGTCCTGGGCGCGCTCGTACCGGGCGTCGATACGGATGGAATCCGGGCCAAAGATGCCGAGCACGTACACGTCGACCGTGTCGGCCTGGCCGGCCACTGTCTGGACGTCGACCTCGTACGCTCCATCGCCGTAGGGCGTCCGGCCCAGATCGTACGCATTGTGCCCGCTCCACGGGGTGTGGGCATTTCGGGCGAGGCTGGCTACGGTGCGGCGGAGCCCGGCGAGGGCCGCGTCCCTAGCCAGCTCCTTGTACTGGTAGCGCTGTAGCGCGTCATCCGCGTCTCGCGTATTCGACTCCACGTTCAACGTGTACATCGAACCCGTGAGGAAGGCGCCGAGCACCAGGAAGAGGACGATCCGTTCCATGACGAGAGAAAAAGGTGACGGTGGTAGGGAAGACGCCTATCGGTGGATGGTTAGAGCGCGGGGCCGAAAGGTACTGGACCAGCGCGTTTCCCCGACCGTCCGGCTGCGCCCGAGAGGAGAGATGGCGCGGACTTCGACAAAGACCTGTTCGGTCTGGTCGAGGTTGGTAATGGCGTTGCCCGGTGACTCCAGCAGGTTGAACGTCAGCTTCGTCAGGATGCCGTTGCTCTCGCCGTCCACGCTCCCGTCCACGATCCGCTGGAAGGTGTACAGGGGACGCTGCGTGCCATCCGACAGCTGGATGCTGTCTTCGACGGCCCATTCGTATCGGATAACGCTCGGCGCCGTGCCCCGCTGTCGTGGCGCGTAGAAGCGGAAGGTGTGCGGCACATTCGTCGTGTCCGGCGCGCTCTGGATGCCGAACGCAGCGCCGCCCGGAAGGCCGAACGCGGTGAGGGCCGAGTTCGAGGGGTGCTGGCCGCCGAGGTTTTTCATGTCGCTCTCGATCATCTCGATAACGTTTACGGCCGCCGTTTTTACGGATCGGTACTGCGTGCTATCGATCGACACCTCCTGCGATCGAAACTGAACGGCGAAAAGGGTCACCGCGACGAAGGAGGCGACGGCAAACGCCGATATGTATTCAATCCAGGTGCTCATGTCGCAGTCTCATAGAGGCCGGCTGAAAGGGCGGGTTGGGCGAAGCGGTCTACGGGGGTCACGTGCCAGTCACGCGATCATACATGAATGCGCGGGAGAGCACCACCTCAAGCGGGCTGCCGCCGATTTCGTAGTCTGCCGACGTGATCGTCAGCGTCAGTCGTTTCGCGAACGTCGGAGAGGACGACACGACGGTCGGGTCGGTCGGGAGAACGTACTCCACGGCGAAAGCGACGTCGTATGTGAGGCCGTCTCGTTCCATTTCGATCGACAGGCCGTGCAGGTCGTCGACGTCATCGCAGGTGAGAGGGCGCGCGGTATTCTGTAGCCGGCGCTGCCCCATGTTCGTATCCTGCGCATAAATCGCATCGGTGCAGCCGCCCCAGCCGTCGACGGTAGCCCCCGGCACGGCGCTCGTTGCGGTCAGAAGGTTCGTCTGATGCGCCTCGATCAGCGGAAAGATGGGGGGCTGAATGGCCGACCGGGACTCGTCGACCGCGTGGTCGAACCAGTAGCCGGCGGCGTGATCGAAGACCTCGTCGGCCACGCCTGTGACCTGCGTCATGATTTCATTGCTGAGAATGCGCTGCTCAGCATGGGTGGCCGTGCGCATCGAGTTTAGCGCGAGCACGCCGACGAGCATCAGTGCGATGAGGGAGTACAGAAGGTGCATGGCGGCTTCGGGGAGAGGTGACGGTCGCCGGTCATTCGCTGGCGACGACGCGAATCATTTCGTCGACGGAGGTTTCGCCGCGCTTCACCACCTCGCGGGCGCTGGCCTGAAGCGTCATCATGCCCTGCCGGATTGCGAGGCTGCGAATGCCGTCTTCGTCGATCGAGTCGCCGGCGTCGACGATCTGGTGGCGGATGTCCCGGCTGAAGTACAAGGCTTCGGCGATGGCCTGGCGACCTTTGTAGCTCTGACCGGAGCACGTCCGGCAGGACGACTCGTGGCCCGGCCGGTAGAGGGTAATGGCATCGATCTCCTCATCCGTGAAGCCGAGTTCCTGAAGCAGCACCGGGTCGGGATCCGGGTCGACGTCCCGGCACGTCGGGCACAGCTTCCGGAGAAGTCGTTGCGCGACGACGAGGTTGATGGCATACCCGATCAGAAACGGCTCGATGCCCATCTTGAACAGGCGGCTGACCGCGCTCGGGGCGTCGTTCGTGTGAAGGGTTGAAAACGTGAGGTGGCCGGTGTTGGCGAGCTTGATCGCGAGCTCGGCGGTGGGACGATCGCGCATCTCCCCGACCATCACCACATCCGGGTCGTGGCGCAGGATGGACCGCAGCGCCCCCTCAAGGTTGAGCCGCGGCCCCAGCTTGATCTGTCGTGCTCCCTGGATGATATACTCGACCGGGTCTTCGATCGTCAGCACGTTCCGCTGCGGGCTGATGACGCCGTGGAGTGCTGCCGCGAGAGTCGTGCTCTTCCCCGATCCCGTCGGCCCGGTCATGATGACCATGCCATGGGGCTGGTTGATCGCTCTTTCGAAGCGCTTGAGGGCGACCGGGTGGAGATTGATCGCGGACAGATCCGTGAACACTTTCGAGTCGTCCAGAATCCGGATGACGATGCTTTCGGACTTGACCTCTCGGTCCGAGGTCGCAATCGGTAGAATCGACACGCGGAACCGGATCAGCTTGTCGTCGACCGTGCGCTGAATGTACCCGTCCTGGGCGGCGTCGCGGTCGAACCGGTCGACGTTCATGCACCGGTCCTTGACCACGGCGAGCATGGATTCGGGGTGGACCTTGTCCTGCGTGTGCCACAGCGTGAGGACGCCGTCCACGCGCATGTGGAATTCGGTCTGGCGCCGCTCGTTGGGAAAGATGTGGATGTCGGACGCGCCGCCACGAACGCCCTCGACCAGCGTGGCTTCAAACAGGTTGATGAGGGCGGAGCGGTTGATCTCGGCTTCGAGCTCGTCCTCGTCGACGAGGCGCGATCCGCGTTCCTGGTAGCTTGCGCCGAGGTCGAAGGCCTGCGCGTCTTCATCCGCCTGAATTCGTTCGAGGTACTCGTTGCGGCGGGGGAAGAGCTCGTCCAGCAGCGTGGCCACGTCGGTCTCCGCGGCGTACCGAAGCTCAAAGTGCTGAATGCCGATGTCCTGCAGGAGGTGAAAGACCTCCGGCTTCATCGGGTCGTGCGTGGCGAAGATCAGCTTTCGGATGCCGCGGCGTGAATCAGCCTCGTACCGGACGGGCAGGAGGCGAAAGGCGAGCATTCGGTCCTGATGGTCGCCGTCGAGGCTTTCGACGATATGGCGCACGAAGTCGATGTCGATGTCGTCGCCGGTGCCAACGGGTTCGGCGGCGAATGCGTACGTCGACGCCGCTTCCGCGAAGACAGCCTCCCGGTCCACGCGTGGGTGACGGGCGAGAACCCGCCACAGCATCTCGGTCTCCTGCTGCCGTTCCCAGAGATCGACGGCCTCGCGGGCGTGCACGACACTGATCGCGCCGTCCGACACAAGGCGCATCACGACGCGGTCTCTGAGTGCTCCGTCAGGTAGCCGGGGCCGGTCCCTGGGCGATGCGGTCGCAGTGGCATCGCCAGTGGGGGACTCGACGGGGGAAGCCATGGCCGGGTCGGCAGGGGGTAGAGCGGGGTCGGCGGATCCCTCGATGTCAGCCGCATCCCCGTTCGCCTTCGCGACGTCAAGGATCGTGTTCAGTCGGTACTTGGGTGCATCCATGGCGGTGGAAACGGTCGTGCAAAGGCGGGAGTCGGACGCGGTGTCATCGGTTCATCATGATGTCCGAGCTGCTCGGCTGGATGAGCGCCGACTCCGCGGAGATGATGGTCAGCAGTGCGACCATGAGCGAAATCACGATGGCGACGCCGGTTTTGATCGTTTCCACGGTCTGCGCGAGCTTCAGCGATGTTTCCTTTTCGTAGAAATCGGCCATCTCTTCCGCACTCTCCCGCACGGCGCCGGTCTCGGAGCCGGAGCGGAAGCGGGCAATCGTCATCCGCGTAAACACGTCCGAGGCCTGCATGGCTTCGATCAGGTCGGTGCCACGTGCCATCATCATCGGCACCGTAATCGTCTTGATCTGGTGCTCGATGTAGGTGTTGCCGGTGGCCTCGGCGGCAATGTTCATCACCTCCTCGTTCTCGCCGGCCCCGCTGTAGAGCACGGCAAACACACGACAAAAGACCTCCAGGTTGAGCTTGTGCAGAAGCGACCCGAGGATCGGGATCTGGAGCATGTGCTTGTGGATGAGAAAGCGCCCGCGCGTAGTCTGCGACCAGGCCACAGCGGCCACCGCGAGGATAGCCAGCACACCCGATACCCACAGCCAGTTTGCATCCATCCAGCCGGCGAACGAGAGGGATGCCTGCGTGAGCGGGGGAAGCGTGACGTTGTAATTGGCGAATAGGCCCGCGTACGACGGAATGATGTACCATACGTACCAGACGAAGGCCGCTATCGTCGCAAGAAGCGTGATCGCCGGCGTGATGAGGGCGCTGCGGACGTTCTTTTGAAACTCGTCCTTGCGCTCGAGATACCGGGCGGTCGACTCGAACATGTCCGCCATGTTGCCGCTCGATGCGGCAAGGCCGAGCATGTAGGCCGTGAATTTCCCCAGTACGTGCTGGTGCTTCATGAACGCGTTCTGCGCGTTCATCCCGCTTTTCAGGTCGGTCTGCAGGTCGCGCATCATCTGCCGGAGCGGCTTGCTGGACGAGTCCGCCGCCAGGAGCGTCAGGATCTCGTCGAACGGGAGTTGCCGGCGCAGCATGTTGGCCGCCAGACGCACGAACATAACGATGTCGGTGCTCGACGGCTTTCGCTGCAGGTCCAGCAGCTTCCGCTCGACCTTTATCACCTCCAGCCCCATCCGCTCGAGCGCCGTTCGGACTTCGTCCGCGCTGTAGGCTTTCTGCTCGCCCCGGGCGAGACTGCCGGAAGCGTTTCTCACTTTGTAAAGAAAGGTGCGACGCTGCCGGACCTCGTCTGTCCGAAATCGATGCTTCTCCGAGAGGTCCTCGATCCGCTTCGTGGCGGCGCGCCGACTTGGCGCGAAGACGGTCCCGCGGACGGGCTCGCCCATCGTGTTGACGCCGCTAAATCGATATTCGCGAACGGGCATGACGGAGGTGCAGATAAAGCAAGGAGCGGAGCGCGATCAGGGGGCTGCCTCCACGGCGCGGCCCCGCCTCGGGGTGGATCCCGGACGGGGTTCACAGGGAACTGCCGCGTACCGACGGTTTCGCGCTCCGCTGCGGAAGGCCAGCGCGACGTTAGGGAGTGGTTGCCGCACACGCCGGGGCCGTGGCGCCGGACGACTGCGCGCCCACCTGCATGATGGCGCCAATGATATCGGTGTCGCGCAGGCCGCAGACGCGAACCTGCACCTCCTGATCTACCGTCCCATCCCCGTCCGCATCATGCGTCCCCGTTATCAGCCCCCCGGAGAGCGTAAACGTACCGTTCAGGTTCTCGTAGTTGCCGCTCGTGAGAGGGTAGCCGATGTCCGCAAGTGTAGCGGCCGTCCAGTCCTCGCCGTCCCCTGCGCCGCCGAACGGGGCGGGTTTCTGCACCCAGGCCTGAATGTCGCTTGCCATCCTCACGGCGTCCTGCATCAGGGCGTCGGCGTTGGACTTGGCGGAGTTCTCAGAAAAGGCGCGGATGCCGACGACGGTAGCAAGGCCGACGATCACGGTTGCAAGTACGAGAAGAATCAGTTGCTGCTGTCCCATGGTGGTGTGATGCTATACGTGGATCTTGGGGGCGTGAAGGCGCTGAAACGGAGCGAATGGCGTCGGGGCGCTGCCGTGGTAAGCGGTGCCCGCGAGTCCCCGGACGAGGGAAAGCTGTCTCGGCAGCGCGGGCACCATGGTACAGTGAGGGGATCACGCCGCCAAGCACAATTGGCGATCTCGCCGACGTAAGTATCGCGCTTCCCCCCATCTCCGTTGACGCACGAAGGCTCGTATAATCTGCGTTCACGGCTCATCCTGCGGCGCGCCGGGGTGCGCCACCCGCTCGAGCGGTAGAAGGGGGAAATGGACGGAGTGGAGCCAAAAGCGGGTTCGTTTTGCCCCGAATGGGCAAGGGGAAAGCGAAAACCGCTGTAGCGATAGCTATCGGATGAGGCTGCATGCGCCGGTGGCGCCCCGCAAGGCGGGCGGAACGAAGGAGAGACGATGGGCCGCTCCGCCGGTTGGACGTGCGATGCCTTTCGTCCCGAAGGCGAAGATTGTGGGTTCGGTCCCGCCGGCCGAGCGGCGCAGGCGATTGCGGCCCGGATCGGCTGGCACCCACCCCGAAGGAGATGGAACCATGGGTGCGAAGCGGGTCGCGGGAGCAGGTCCCCGGTCGGGTTGAGCCCTCGCAAATGATGGGTCGCCGCAAACGAAACGCCCCGACCGTACCTTTCGGCGGTCGGGGCGCAGGCGTGGTGCTAAGCGGTTCGTCGTGCGAGGCGTAGCGGCCGGGCCGGCGAGGTCAGTTCGACGTCACGCCGAGAAGTTCGAGCAGGGCGTGTGCTGCCGGGGCGGACGATGCCGGGTTCTGCCCGGTCACGAGGTTGTCGTCCATGATGACGAACGACTCCCAGTTTTTGCCGTGTTCGAACCCTGCAGCGACTTCTCGAAGCTCATCGGCCAGGGAGAACGGCACGACGTCGGCGAGGCCCACGGCCGCCTCCTCTGTGTTGGTGAATGCCGTAAGAGTCTTGTCGCCGAGGTACTTTCGCGCATCCTGTGGGGGAAGGCTGGTGAAGACGGCCGGACCGTGACAGACGGCCCCGACGGGCTTTCCGTCGTCGAAGAAGCGCGACAGAAGCTTCGCCGCCGTCTCACTGGTCGCGAGGTCCCACATCGGCCCGTGTCCGCCGGGGAAGAACACGGCGTCGTATTCTGCCGGGTCAATGTCGGACAGTTGCGTCGTGCTGTCCAGGCGGCTCTGCGCCTCAGAGTCGGACTTGAACCGCTCCGTGGCCTCGGTTCGCGCGTCGTTCTCATCCGACGATGGATCAAGCGGCGGGCGTCCTCCGGCCGGTGACGCGAGCGTCACGTCCGCGCCTGCGTCAACGAACGCATAGTACGGTGCAGCGAGTTCTTCAAGCCAGAACCCGGTCTTGTTGCCGGTGTCGCCGAGTTCTTCGTGCGACGTGAGAACCATCAGGATGGACGGGGTTGACGATGATGTGCTCATGGAGCGTCCTCGTTTGAAAACAGGAAAGGAAAGTCGATCGGCTGGACCGATGCAAGCAAGTCGATTCTGGAATGAATGGTATGGAACGACCGTTTCGTCCCGCCGGTACGCATACGGCAAAACAGACCGGGATGTCTGGAATGTTCATATGGGCCGTCGACCCGCCGTCGTGCGCGACGAGGTCGGTCCCCGGTGTGTCCGATGTCGTCCCTTCAGTAACCCTCTCGTTCTCATGCCCCGGACCAAAGAGTTCGATCCCGACGCCGCGCTCGATCGTGCGATGCGTCAGTTCTGGGAAGAAGGGTACGAGCGAACGAGCGTTCAGGATCTCGTAGAGGCCACGGGCCTGAGCCGGTCCAGCCTCTACGAGACCTTCGGTAGCAAGCACGACCTGTATCTGGCCGCCCTGGACCGGTACAGGAATCGCGAAACGCGCGAGCTGGTGGAGCGCCTCGACGACGGTTCGTCGCCGCTCGCATGCATTCGGCGGGTGTTCGAGGAGGCCGGCGTCGCCTGTGCGGACGACGAGGGACGGGGCTGCTTCGTCGTCAATGCCACGGTCGAGCGCGCGCGATGCGACGAGGAAATCGGCCGGCGCACGGCGGCAAGTCTTCAGGGGATGGAAAATGCGTTCGCCATGGCGGTACGCCGCGGGCAGACCGCCGGGGAAATTGACGACGTCCTGGATCCGGTTGCGGCCGGGCGCTTTCTGGCCAACGCCTACCGAGGGATCCACGTGACATCACAGCTTCGACCGGATCAGGCCGTGCTCGAGGATGTCATCGATCAGACCCTCTCGGTGCTCGTGGAACCCTGAGGCCGGATGGTCCACCGGCAATCTCGCCGAAAGACAACACCGTTACGCCGCTTTCTGGAACGATCGTTCTGCAACAGGATTTGAGAGACGGAAGATGAGTGCCGGCTCCGACGGGTCGGCATCGACCTCGCGCTGAACTACGGACCCAATCGAAGATCGAATGTCATCTCCTCTATTTCGTCCCCTTGAAACCGGCGACCTGTCGCTTCCGCATCGCGTGCTGATGGCACCACTTACCCGCAACCGGGCGGGGGAAGGCAACGTACCGGGAGAGATGAATGCCGAATATTACCGACAGCGGGCATCGGCCGGGCTCATCGTCACGGAGGCGACGCAGGTCGCACCGAGAGGGCAGGGCTACCCGCGCACCCCCGGCATTCACAGCGACGAACAGGTAGGCGGGTGGAAGCTCGTCACGAACGCGGTTCACGAGGCGGATGGCCGGATTGTGCTCCAGCTCTGGCACGTAGGGCGGATCTCTCACTCATCGTATCATGACGGAGAAAAGCCGGTTGCGCCTTCGGCCATCGCTGCGGAAGGGGAAACGCTCACCGCAAACATGGAAATGGAACCCTTTGAAACGCCTTACGCGCTCGAAACAGACGAGGTCGCCGACGTGGTGGAGCAGTACCGCCGTGGCGCCGAGCGGGCTCTTGAAGCCGGATTCGACGGTGTGGAAATCCACGGCGCAAACGGCTACCTGATCGATCAATTCCTCCGGTCCGGCTCCAACCAGCGGACGGACCGCTACGGCGGGTCCCTCGAAAACCGGCTCCGTTTTCTGCAAGACGTAGTAGATGCCGTCGTGGACGTATGGGGAGCAGAACGCGTTGGCCTTCGACTGTCCCCGCTGTCCGGCTTTAATTCGATGTCCGACAACACGCCGGTGGACACCTTCACAGCGGCCGCTCGTGCCGCGGATGAGGCCGGGCTCGCCTACCTGCACCTCGTCGAGCCGTCAGATCCGAAGCCGCCCGTACGCGGTGACGGAAAGGTCCGTGAGGTGTTCTCCGCGATCCGCGATGCGTTCGAGGGGGTCCTGATCGCGAACGGCAACTACGACGCAGAAACCGCGAACGACGCGATCACGTCCGGCTATGCCGACGCCGTCACCTTCGGGCGGTCGTTCCTCGCGAATCCAGATCTTCCGCGCCGGCTCCGGGATGGGCTTCCGGTCAATGTACCGGACGAGAGCACCTTTTATAACGGCGGAGCCAAGGGTTACACGGACTATCCCACGTGGGACGAGATCCAGAACGGCGCCGCAGAGGTCGAGACGATCGATCAGCTCGCGGAACTGGCCGCGCGCGGCTGACGACCTGGACGGCGAATATGATGATTGAGACGGCGGCGGTGCCTGTAGATGGCGCCACCGCCGTTCGTATGACTGGCGTGCCCGGGGGTGCCCTACTCCGGCTCGCCCATGGTGACGATCTCCGCAGCAAGATCGCGTAGTTCGCTGTCCAGGTGCGAGGCGACGATACCGATGCCCCCGTCCCGGACGAACGCTTCCACCATGCCGATGGTGGCGTCGGTCGTCGCGCGGTCGAGCGAGCGGAGCGGTTCATCCATCAGAACCACCTCGGGCTGCGCGATGAAGGCGGCGCCGATCTGAACCTTTTTGAGCATGCCGCTGGAGTAGGTCCCGAGCAGGTTGACGCGCCGCTCGTCCAGGCGCAGCCGGTCGAGCAGGTCGCCGATGCGCTCGACACCACCGGCGTCCCAGGTGTTGCGACTCCGGGCGACCCATTCCAGCAGCTCCACCGCCGTCAGGTGCTCCGGCAGCCCGGCTTCGGCGTGCACGACGCCCACGTGCTTCAGGTACCGATACGGCGTATCGTGAATGTCCAGGTCGTCGTAGTGGACGCTCCCGGACGTCGGGTAGGCGAGGACCGACAGCATCCGGAGCAGCGTCGTTTTTCCCGCTCCGTTCGGTCCGACGAGCATGGTCAGCGTGCCCGGCGCGAACGTGTGAGACATCGAGTGGATGACCGGCTCGTGCTGGCCGTACTGCTTCGTAACGGAGTCGAGGACGAGCATGGGGAACGAAAGCGAGGGGAAGTCAGCGGGCGATGCGGGGGGCGTTATCGATACTGGCGGCGCGTGCGGCCTTCGACGGCGACGGTCGTGAGTCCGGCAGCGACGGTAGCGGCGACTATGTCGACTGCCGCCCACACCGCGAGGCTGGACCACGGCATGGCATCGCTCACGGTCGCGACGAGGGCGAGGCTCGCGAGAAGCGGCGCCATCCAGCGCAGGTTGGCGAGGGTGCGGGCGCCCCACCAGTGCAGCGGGGAGTGGAGGGTGAGCTGCAACGTGGGAGCGGACATGCGTTCGCCGGCCAGCAGGCCGATTACGCCGTTCTGCAGGCCGACGATGAGGAGGAGGGTCGACGTGATGGCGGCCGCCGCGGCGTCCTGCGCCAGCAGGATCCAGAAGATGACGTGCCCGAGCGCCACGAGTCGGCCGAGGGGAAGGCGGCGGTCAAGCTGTCGGAGGCTAACCCACGCCGCCGGCCGAAACCGCTGCGGAATCCAGTACAGGCTATCGATCTCCACCGGCTCACGGGTGGACGGTCCGACGCTGCCGCCGCCCAGCACTTCGTCGTAGAACGCGTTTGTGTGGTAGTAATGCCGGTCGAACGCGGCGCGATGGCGGGCAATGCGAATGCCGCTCCATAGCAGAAACGCTACGCCCGGAACCCAGGCCATGGCCGGTGCCATGCCGAACAACGTCGCCGAGGAGAGAATGACGATGATTCCCGCCCCGAAGCATCGTACGGTTGCGAAGAGCGCGGGGACGAGTCCCATGGGTATGTCGAACCCGTAGCCGGACGTCTTAACGCTCTGGTACCATCCTCCGCGCTTGCCTTCGTGCCAGTCCTGCGACAGCCGACCGATGGTGGCGTACACATCGAAGGCGTAAAGACCGGTGGCCAGCACCACGACGGTCGCCTGGAGGGCGAGCCCGAGCTTGGCCGTGAGGTGTCCCGTGGGAGCGGATGTATCGAAGAACGCGAGGACCCAGACCGGAAGGACGAAGAGGGCCAGCACGCGTCCCCACCGGGTCAACTGCTGGTGCAGAAGCTGCTTCGGCGACCGGTTGAGAAGCTGCATCAGCGGAGCGTCCGGGTCCGGTGCCAGGACGTTGGGTGCCGCCACGGCGAACACACCGGCCGACAATAACGCCCACATCCGGAGTCCGACGCGTCGCCCGTCCGGGGTTGCATCCCCGGCCAGAAGCGCGGCGACATAAATCATGATGCCGAGGAGCAGGACATACGCCAGCCGGCTGGTGGCGGACGAAGCGCGTCGGGTCGGCGAAGGAAGGTGAGGGGCGGCGTCCACGGCCAGAGGGCTGTCGAAGGGCGCGCGATGAAGATGAAGGGGACGGGCGAGTGCGCGGGAGGGTGAGCCCGCCGTCTTACATTTCCAAAGATAGACGGCGCTTCGTGCACATCCAACCACGGATGCGTCGGTACGCGTGAAGACAGAACGCATTCACCTTGACACGGCTCTTGTGAGGGGAGATGGGCCCCGAGCGGCACGTGCTTCAGGTTCAAGGTCGTGTGGACGCCTGTCACACCGAATCTTCACATGCTTCCGGGTGGTCACGGCAACGGGGCTGTGGGTACCTGTGGTGGAGGGTCCGCGCCGAAATCAGCCGTATCTGACCGATTGTCCCCCTTGTCGATCGACGGATGAGATCGTTCCGGGCTCTTCATTGCTGGACTCTTTAGGGTCAATTTCATAAAATGAAGGTGTTCTGTACAGGAACGGCCAAGCGAGATGTCGCTGGATTCGCTGTCGAATGGCCGGGCTGGGTCGCTAGATGTCAATCCGCACGTCACGTTGAACCCGCTTCCAGACCACGACAGAGGAAGCGCGGACGCGATTTCCCCACTCCTGTCAGGAATGTCCCCGTCCCACTTTTTCGAGTGGAGGCTGTCGCTGAAACCGCATGGTTCGGTGACATTCGTTTCTCCATCCTCTGTGCGTTCTTAGATGTTGCCACGTCCCCGTCCCCCGTTTCTTCCCCGGCTTGTCGCGCATCTGCTGTTGTTCAGTCTTGCCCTCTCGATGATCGGTTGCGATACATCCGTTCAACCGTATAAGGACAGCGCGCAGCATTTCAGCCTGTTCGGACGGATCGACGTGACCTCCACCGAGGATTCGTCCCTGGTGCGCGTCAGTCGGCTACGTGATGGCGTCCCCGGCGCTGCGAACCCTGACGACGAGCTCTGGGCGCGCCTGACCGAGGCGGAGACCGGAGCTGAGACGACGTTGCCGGTTCGCCTGGATAGCGTGGAAGATCGCGATGTCTTTAACATTTCGGTTCCGAACGGCCTGCCCTTCGACACGGAGTATACCCTTTCGGTGGAAGAGCAGCGAAGCGGGCAGACGGCACGAACGACGTTCCGAACGCCGGTTGGACCGCCGATCGTGGAGGCACCGGATACGGTCGCGACCTGTCTGGACTCGGAAGTCGGAAGCCAGCAGCCGCGGCCGTTTCGCGTTCGGGTCAACACCCGGGGCACGGACGAGTTGAGCGAGCTTCGCGTGGTTTACTTCGCGATCGGCGAGCGTTTCACGATTCGAACGCTCAAACGGGTGTATCAGCAGCAGGACGTTACTGACTCCGTGGATGTCATCATCCGGCCGCAGCTTGACCTCGCATGCGTTCAGTACCGCAGCATCAACGGGTGCCCTGAAGGCCGCCCCGCGCCGATTCCTGACCTGATCCTTCTCGAGCTGGCCTCGTCGAACGAGGGATGGCCCGGTCCGACGTATGTCAGCGGTAGCCGGGAGGTACGCGCCTCGCCGGGGCTTTCAACGGTGGAAAAAGGGTTTGGCGCGGTGTTCAGTTCTGCACACACCTCCCGAATTCTTGGCGTCGGTGGACAAACCCCGACCTGCGACGTAATCGAACCATAGACTCCAACCGTAGACGAACAATGCCGGTGCTCCCGCGCGTGTGGCAATACCGTGAAGAACCTTGATGCACGGTACGCAACCGGAATCCACACGCGCCTCCTGAGTTTACCGCCCGTTCCCAGGACCGCCCGGTGTCCTGTAGGCACTTCGCCTGCCCTCTCTCGCTGGATGCACTTTCGCTACCGCCGCGCTCTATGAGCCAATACCCTTCTTCCCGCCGATCGCTGTTCGCGCTGTTTGCCGCCCTGGTCACGGCGAGCATGCTTGGAGCGTGCGATACGGCCATCAGTCCTTTCGTTGAGTCCGATACCCGCTTTTCGGTGTTTGGGCAGTTTAATGTGGCCGATACGCGACACGTCCTTCGGGTCGAAGATCTGCGGGATTCGCTGTCAAACCGGGTGCCGCGAGAGCCGCGCCTCACGGTCGAACTCACGAATACGTCCACCGGAGACGTCTTCTCGATGGAGCCGGAGGACCTGGCGTTCTCCGCAGATCGGGTCGTCCGAAATTTCGTGTTCGAAGGCTCGATCGACTCGTCGACCGTGTATCGCGTCGACATTCGAAGCCCGGACGGGGCTAGTGCAAGCGCGGAGTTCACCACGCCGCAGGGCCTGCCCATGCTGTCCATGGATTCGATGCGGGTGTGTGGCGACACCACCGACATGCTGCCGGGGACCCCGACGGGATTCTCCGTCGAAATCGAGCCGCAGGAGGGTGACCAGATCGGTCTGCTCACGCCGATCTACATCACCCCGTCCGTACTCGGTACGTATCCCAAATTGAATGACCTCGCTGCAGACAATGACATCGACAAGCGGGCCAGCTACTTCGTCGACGCGACCCGCGATCTTCAGGGAGTCGCCCTCGATATTCTGGGGGATTCGTTTCAGGGGACGCAGCTTCCGCCTCCGGCCATACCGAACCAGGTAAAAATGGGATACGGCGCCGTCGGCCCGGATTTCCCCGGGTCGGAGTACCTTTTTGCAGACTTCGAATCGGCCGCGCTTCCCGGAAACTACGATAACGTGGACGGTGGGCTCGGACTGGTATTCGCCAGCGTGACCGACACCGTGGACGTTCCCTATGAGCGAGAAGAACAGGTATGTGATTGATGCACCTGTGTACTTGCATCCACGCCTGCCTTCGGACAGGCCCTCGTTTCGGCCCACCCTCTGTTTCTGATTTTCTCCTATGCGTTTTTCTCTGACCCCTCCAGCGTCTATGCGACCCGCCCCGCGCCGGATGTCCTCTTTCTCGCCCATCCTGGTCGTGCTGGCGCTCCTGCTTGTGCTTGCGCCCGCAGCGCAGGGGCAGGATGCGGTCGGACTCCGCGGTTTCATCACGAATGCCGAAACGGGCAGCGGTCTCGTTGATGCCAATGTCGTCCTTGCGACGCTCGACGGTTCGCTCGTGACCGCAGCATCTACCGGTCAGGACGGATTCTACCGACTGGACGACGTGGGTCGCGGGACGTACCTCTTTCGGGTGTCCTTCGTCGGATACGAAACCTACACCGACACCGTGCGGCTGGAAACGTCGGCGTCGTATGTGACCAAGTCCGTTCAAATCCAGCCCAGCGCGCAGGAACTCGACGAAATTACCGTCGAGGCGGAAGGCGGAAGTGCCAAGTTGGAAGCCGGGAAGCAACGGGTGCGCGTCGCCGATATCGAGCGCATCCCGACGCCCAGCCCAACGGGCGACATTGCGTCGTACCTTCAGTCGATTCCCGGCGTCGTGTCCGTAGGAGATCGTGGAGGCCAGCTGTTTGTTCGCGGCGGGACACCGTCGCAGAACCTGGTGTTGATGGATGGAACGCTCGTTTATAACCCGTTCCACCTCATCGGCTTCTACTCGATCTTTTCCGAAGACATGGTGTCCTCGGCCGACTTCTACGCGGGCGGGTTCGGGGCGGAGTATTCGGATCGCATTTCGTCCGTGCTCGATGTCACGATGCGTCCGGGAAACAAGAAGAAGTTCGGTGCGGCCGCGTCGGCCAGTCCGTTCCTGGTGGAGTTGCGAGCGGAAGGTCCCCTCGTCGAGGATTCGTTCTCGTTTCTCGTCTCCGCCCGGCAGTCGGTTGTGGAAGAAACCGCGCCCCAGTACCTGAGCACGGACGTCCCGCTGAAGTTCAACGACTTCTACCTGAAGCTGCATGACTCTGGCGAACGGTCGCAATGCGGTGTGTCGCTCCTGTCTTCCTACGACCGGGGGCGCATCGACCCACGGAGCGCGGACACGTTCGAGGCGGAGAACCGCGTGCTCGCCGGTCGCTGTGTCCTGCTCGTCCCAGAAAACTCGTCGCTCTTCGAGGTTACGAGCGGTGTGTCGCGGTATGAGAATTCGACCGGCTCCGGTGCCATCCGCGATCGCTCGGCAGAAATCTTTCGCTTCCACACCGATCTCTCGGCGACGCTTCCGATCGGTAACACGGAATGGAACTGGGGCCTCGCGGCGAAGGTGAATCAGTACTCGTACGACGTCGGCGAGAGCTTCGGTGTCTTCGACGTGGCAGAAGACGAACTATTTACCTTCAGCGGGTTTACGAGCCTCACCTTCTCGCCGGTATCGACGATCGATCTTACGCCGGGCGTAGCGATCGTGTGGCCGACGACCTATCCGATGAGCATCGAGCCGCGCCTACGTGGGCAGGCCCGGTTCTTCGGGGAGGACGGTCCGACGATCAACTTCGCGACGGGTCTATACCAGCAGACGTTCGAGGGGATCAGCGATGAACGGGACGCCGGCTCTGTCTTTACCGCCTGGGTTCCCGCGCCGATCAACGACAAGCGGGCCCAGTCCATCCATGCCCTGCTCGGCGTGTCCGATCAGATTCTTCCGGGGTTGAACGTCTCCGTCGAAGGGTATCATCGCTGGATCAGCAACCTGCCTGTTCCGAAATGGAGCACGCTAAGCCGCTTCACGACGGTCACCACGCTGGCCGAGGGCCGGTCGTTCGGCGTCGACGTGCGTACCACGTACGAACGGGGCGACTTCTACGGCTTTCTCGGGTACGGCTTCGGTGTTGTAGAGTATGAAGCCCAGCAGGGAGATTTCGGCGACTGGTTCGGGGGGGGATTCGAGGAGTACAACCCGCCGCACGATCAACGCCACCGCGTGAACGCCACCGTCGAGTACGACTTCGGTCTGGCGAAGGCCAACATCGGTTGGCAGTTCAGCAGTGGGCTTCCGTTTACCGAGGTCTACGGGTTCGACAGCTTCATCGACCAGCGCGGGCTGGGCCAGGATCCGTCCCAGGACTTCGGCTCGCCGAGGTTCATTTTCGACCGTCCCTACGACGCTCGCCTCCCGGTGTACCACCGCCTGGATGTCTCCGTCAGTCGCACCTTCACGCTGGGACTGGCCGACTTCGACCTGCAGGCCGGCGCGATTAACATCTACGACCGGTCGAACATCTTCTACTTTGACCTGGCCGAGTTGCGCCGTGTGAATCAGCTCCCTGTGGTGCCGTACGTCGGTCTGAAGGTTGAACTGTAAGGTTTCGTAACCAACAGGCTCGCACGGGCTGAAAAACGTTTACCTGCTGCGTACGTTAAGGGGATCCGGTGCCTCGCTCCGGCCTGCGCCGGTTTCTCCCTCTGTCTGCTCCCGACTGCCGCACGATGTCTCGTTCCATCGCTGATCCGCTCTACGAGCGTCTCCTGTCGTCGTACCCGCCCGAGCAGGCGTATGCTCGGTCCGATGTCGACCGGGGGCCGATGCCGGATCCGATCCGGCACTTTCTGCTCCATCTCCTCCGCCACCAGAGCCGGCATGAAAGTCGTCGTCTCCGCCGCGCCGGAAGCGACTGGGTCGCCTACGATGCCCCGGAGGTGCGAAAGGCCCTATCGGAGCTTCAGGATGTCCTGTCCCGTCACGCGCGCATCCCCGAAGAAGAGTGGACGGGTGCCCTGCAGCAGGCCTGCCGGTACGTCAGCGCCTACCTCCTTCAGCCAACGCCCGTGCTCACGGACTTCGTGTTTGGCAAACAGACGGGGGCTCTGCCGCTCGACCGCATCCGGTGGCGCATGCAGTTCTTCGAGGCGTACACGTACCTGCAGAATGCCGTCGAGGCGTATGCCGAACGCAAAAACCTGGAGGCATTCGACCGGAGTACGTTTCAGCGCTTCCTCCTGAAGATCGACCAGCGGCTGACCAGCGAGTACACCCGGGAGCAGTGGATGGATCTGTTGCAGCCGCTGCTGCATCTGACCCAAACGGCGACCGGCCGCGATGAGGTGCCGATCCAGCCGATGCAGGGGTTCTTTCAGGACAAAGGGCACGACCGGGCCCTCCGCCGCCTGCAACAGCTCGAGGCCGATGGCCAGTCACGCATCGGCGCGTCGGGCTTGCGCCGGATCCTTACAGAGCAGCGTACCACGGACGAGCGCGCCCCCGAAGCAGAGCCACTGCGCTCGTCCGACCCGGCGCCCTGGGAGGAAGAGGACTGGGGACTCGGATCGCCCGCCGCCGGGCAGCGGGATGACGGAGCCACGCCCCTCTGGAAACGATTTCAGCAGGGACCGGCCTCCCGGTCGAGTCGCGGAAACGGAGCCCCGGACGGGAGCGACCAGCCGCTGTGGGCGCAGTACCGGCGCTCGCGAGCAGCCGGTGGTAGCCGTTCGGAGTCGCCCAGGGAGGAGTCCCTCCCCTCGCCGTTCGACGCCGAGGACCCGGTCGACGATGCTCGAACGCGCGACGACGCGACCGGTAGCATGCCGAAGACAGACGAGGGACCCGCCGGCCAACCGGTGTCCGTGAGCGGCAACGAAAAGGCTGACATGCAAGCGCTGGAGCAGAGTGTCTTCGGGAAAAGCAATCCCCCGCAACGAGGCGTCTTCGTCCGACAGCTCTTCGACGGCGACCTGGACGACTACGAGCAGGTCCTCCTCCGACTGGATACCGCCGACTCCTGGGGCGAGGCCTCGCAGATCATCGCACGGGATGTTTTCCGCGCGCACAAGATCAACATCTACAGCGACGCCGCCGTCCACTTCACAAACGCTGTCGAGCAGCGCTTCCGGGAGGAGTGAGAGGGCGGGGTGTGCGTTTCGGGGTGTGTGGTTTGCGGTGTGTGGTTTGGGCCGTGAAACAGACCTTCTGCTACGGCGGAGCGTCACGCCGAACCCTGACCCGGCATCTCGTCGGCTTCAGCGGTGCGCCGGGCGCAGGAGCGTTTCCTTCGTTCGTTGATGCGTTGGTTTGTTGGGGACGTTCGGGTTTGGGACGGGGAATGTCTTTCCAAGCCGATTGCCCCGAGAGTGTGGCCGTCGCAAATTCACTCACCGGAGGTCGCCCGTACCGAATTTCACAACGTTCGTTGGACACCTGTTGGGCCGGGTTCATCTGCTTACCCGCTCCTACAAGCGCTCACACCGCACACCTCTTACCCCGAACCCCAAAACGTACTCCCCCTCACCTCTTCTTCATTGACGTCGTTGGTGCTGGGACCTACTTTTCTGTGAAAGAGGGCCGGTCCCTCTGCTGCTGCGAGATGACCGTTGATGCATGCTTCCCCGGCCCGCCGTTCCGACTTTTTCTTTCCGACCCGTTGCCATGAGCGAATCCGAGCCGCGAACGTCGACCGAGACCTCTCCGTCTCCCAACGGCGTGCCGCCTGACGCGACGCATGAAGAACTGCACGACGACCTCGATCGACGGCGCGCGGACGCGCAGCTCGGGGGCGGGGAAGAGCGTATTCAGCGCCAGCACGACAAAGACAAGCTGACCGCTCGCGAGCGAATCGACATCCTGCTCGACGACGACTCCTTCGTCGAGATGGGTACCTTCGTCCGACACCAGGAGAGCGACTACGGCCTCGAGGATAACCGACCCTATGGCGACGGCGTTGTGACGGGCCACGGGACGATCGACGGGCGGCTCGTCTACGTCTTCAGCCAGGACTTTACCGTGTTCGGCGGGTCCCTCGGGCGCGCGCACGCCGACAAGATTGTGCGGTTGCTGGAGACCGCCATGCAGAACGGCGCGCCCGTCATCGGGCTCAACGACTCGGGCGGTGCCCGCATCCAGGAAGGGGTCAAGTCCCTCGGGGGCTACGCCGACATCTTTAAGCTGAATGTCGACGCGTCGGGCGTCGTCCCGCAGATTTCGGCGATCATGGGGCCGTGTGCCGGCGGCGCGGTCTACAGCCCGGCCATCACCGACTTCACGTTCATGGTGGAAGGGTCGAGCTATATGTTCGTGACCGGGCCACACGTCGTGAAAACGGTCACACAAGAGGACGTCACAAGCGAAGATCTCGGGGGCGCCCGGACGCACGCCAGCAAGAGCGGCGTGTCGCACGTGACCTGCAGCAACGACGTGGACTGCCTCCTCCGAATCCGGGAGTTGATGAGCTACCTCCCGCTGAACTGCGAGGAAGACCCGCCGCAGCGCCCGCGCGAGCAGGCGAAAAACTCGCTGGACGCGTCCGATCTCGACACACTCGTTCCCGCTTCCCCGAACAAGCCGTACGATATGCGGGACGTGGCGCGGCACATCGTTGATGATGCGGACTTTTTCGAGATCATGCCGGATTTCGGGGAAAACCTGATTACCGGGTTCTCACGCCTCGGCGGACGTCCCGTCGGGATCGTGGCCAACCAGCCGGCCGTGCTCGCAGGCGTCCTCGACATCGACGCGTCGATAAAGGGCGCGCGCTTCGTTCGGTTCTGTGATGCGTTCAATATCCCACTCCTCGTTTTCGAAGACGTCCCCGGATTCCTTCCAGGAACGGATCAAGAGTGGAACGGCATCATCAAGCACGGCGCAAAGCTCCTTTATGCCTTCTGCGAGGCGACCGTCCCCCGGATCACGGTGATCACGCGTAAGGCCTATGGCGGTGCCTACGACGTGATGAACTCGAAGCACATTGGGGGTGACATCAACCTCGCGTGGCCGACCGCCGAAATCGCGGTTATGGGGCCGGAGGGAGCCGTCGAAATCATCTATCGCCGCGAGATCGCCAACGCCGACGATCCCCAGGCGAAGAAGGATGAGTTCATCAAGCAGTACCGGGAGAAGTTCGCCAACCCGTACGTAGCAGCCGAGCATGGATACATCGACGACGTGATCCGGCCGAGCGAAACGCGCGAGCGGTTGATTCGCGGCTTCGACATGCTGGAGAACAAGGTGGTGAACAATCCGCGCAAGAAGCACGGCAATCTCCCGCTGTAGCATACTCGTCTGCGTTGGATCGACACCCAGCGGTTCCGACCGGCAGGTCTCACGTCGAGGCCTGCCGGTTTTTCTATGGTGGAACCGAACCGCGGAGTTTTGCGCTATAAAATTAAATTTTATTGTTTTGTCTTGCTTCGGCGATGGCGTTTTGCTTCTTGTTGTCGGTTTCCGAAAAGGGTGAGACGTTTCCGGCCGTCCCGCATATAACGTAGTGCGCCGATCGAACGGCCGGCGCGACGTACGATCTCGCTCGTCCATTTCTCTTACCTGGTCCACGTGTCCGATCCACGGATCTTGTCGATAGTCTGTCACCAGCCGTCGTGTCGGCCGGGTCTGGCTGGTGAGGGTGCGCGCACGCCTCGGCGGCTTATCCAGCGGATCATTGCTGGAGCGGGGCTCCTCCTTCTGGTGCTCGCAACGGTGCCCCGGGCCAACGCACAGTCTCCGGTCGGCGACGCATACCCGCAGGGGCTGCCGCATCCCGTGATGCATTATGATCCGGATGCCACGCCCTCGGAACGCCAGGTGTGGGACATTGCCCAGGACTCTAGTCACGTCCTCTACATCGCCGGGAGTCATCGGGGCGTCCAGATGTTCGACGGCGAACACTGGCTCACCATTCCGATCGACTCGACGGACGAAGGTGCTGCGATCGGTACGGCACGATCGGTGTCCCTCGGTCATGACGGCCGAATGTACGTAGGCACGAACGATGACATTGGGGTCCTCGTGCCCGGAGAAAAGGGTCGGCTCACGTTCCAATCCCTGCTCTCCCGGCTCCGCGAGCAGGACCGGCGTCCGGATGTGGACGGCACTGGTACCGTCTGGTTCGCCGGTGCGACAGACCAGTACACGTACTTTCAGACGCAACGCTCAATTTACCGATGGGACGGCTCCAGCCTCGACGTCTGGCGGAGCGACGATACGTTCCACACGGCACATCTGGTCGACGGCCGGCTCTTCGTGCGCGACTTCGAGCGCGGCCTCCTCGAACTCGTAGGCGGGACCCTTCGCCCCATTCCCGGCGGGGCCTCGTTCGAGAACCGGGCGATTCACTTCCTGGCGCTTCATCCGAGCGGCGGAATGATCGCCGTCACCGCAACGGAAGGGGTCTACCTGCTGAGTGAATCCGGCGCCCGGCCCACGTCGGTGCAGGCAGACTCGATCCTTCGGACGACGCGCGTCTATTCAGGTGCGTCTATCGCACAGGAAGGTGGGGAGCCGCTCTACGCGCTCGCCACCCTCGGGCGGGGCGTGGTGGTCATGGATCCGGAGGGGGCCATCGTATACCACCTGCGGCCGGGCCAGGAATTGCCGGACGGCGTCGTCAACACCGTGCACCCCGGGCGGGACGGGGAAACCTGGATCGGATTCAACAATGAAGGGGTCATGCGAATCGGCGGTCTGCCGAATGTTGAACATTATGGCGAGCGTTCCGGACTGCGTGGCCAGGTGGAGGCCGTCACGACCTTCGACGACCAGCTCTTCGTCGGGACCGGCTCCGGGCTCTTTCGAATGCGGTCGCGGGCATCGAGCGGGGGGCCGGCCGCGGAAGACCCGTTCGAGCGCGTGCGTGGGTCGTCCGTTGTGAACGGCCTGGAGGTCACGCGATGGGGACTTGCAGTCGACGACCTTTCCCGCACCTGGATGCTCCGCGCCGGTGAGGAGCCCTTGACGCTGATCCGGCGCAACGCCCACGACCTGTTCGTCCCACCGTCGATGCCGGATCGGCTTCTACTATCGACCATGCGCGGCGGCCTCACCGTCGCTCGAAACGAAGGGGGCACCTGGAGAACGGAACGATCCACGGACCTGGACGCCCCGCCGCACAGCCTTGTCGAATTCCAGGGTGAGATCTGGGGGGCGACGGATCCGCATACGGTCCTTCGTTTCTCCGTCGAGGATATTCCGGAGCTGACCACGGCGCGTCATCTGTCGGTCGACCCGGCCGCGGCCGTCGAGGGGTTCTCGCTCTCCGTGGCGGGCGACCGCCTTCTGCTGATCTCCCGTTCGGGGGTGTACACCTGGGACGAGACGTCGGAATCGTTCAAGGCGGCACCAGACCTCGTGCCGGGCGGAGAGGGCCCGGTCCGGACGTTTCTTTACACGCCGGAACGCGGTCGTGCCGATGCCTGGATTGTGAAGGGCACTCGCCTCTTCGCCGGGGAGAGGACGGGCACGTCTCCCGTCGCGATCGACTGGACGCCGGTTCCCGGGCTGAGTTTTCGGGCGAACGAAACCGTTCGCTTGCACGAGGCGCCGTCCGGCGACCTCTGGATCGGGCGAGGCGACGACCTGTTGCGCTACCGGCCGACGCCCCCCGCCGGCTCGTCGCCCGCACCGTCCGTCCTTGTGCGCCGCGTCCTGGCCGGGCCCGATGAAACCGTCGTCCGGGGAAGTCATGCGGACCCCGGCTCGGTGCTGTCGACCTCCTACGCCATGAACAGCCTCGTCGTACAGTTTGCGGCGCCCACCTTCGACGCCGAGACGCCGCCGCTCTACCGGACCCGTCTCCTGGGCGAGTCGGCCGACTGGTCGAACTGGTCGCGGCGCGCCGAGATCGACCTTCCCGGCCTTCGCGAAGACACCTACCGGCTTCAGGTCCAGGCCCGGACGATCGATGGGATCATTAGCGAAACCGAGTCCCTCCAGATCATCGTCGCGCCGCCGTGGTACCGGTCGCGCTGGGCTTACATCGGATACGTGGTGTTAGGCCTGGTCGGCATAGCGTCCGTCTGGCGCTATCGCGTGGCCGTGCGCCGTCGCCGAAGGGCGGAAGCCAAAACCACGCGGACCGAGGAGAAGCTGCAGGCCGAGCAGCAACTGTCCCACCGGCTCGCTCGGGCCAATGAACGATTGCGCGAGGTCAATCGCATGAAGGAGTACTTCATGGCGAACACGTCGCACGAGCTCCGAACGCCGCTGACCAACATTATCGGCTTTGCGCGGCTCCTGCAGGACGAGGCGCCGAACGGAATGGCGCCGCACCTCGAGGTAATCGAGAACAATGGATACCGGCTCCTTCACACGCTAAACGCCATCCTCGACCTCGCCGGGCTGCGGGCGCGGACGATGCAACCGATGCCGGAGTGGATCGACATCCGGGACCCGGTAAACACCGTCATCCGGGATCTAACCAGCGAGGCAGAACGAAAGGATCTTCCGTTCGAGGCGCAGATCCCGGCGGAGCCCGTGTATGCGTACCTGGATCGCTACTTTGTCGAACGCGTCGTCCGGCATCTCGTGGACAACGCGATCAAGTTTACCGCCGAGGGGCACGTCAACGTGTCGGTCTGGGAAGACGAGAATGAGGTCGGCATTGCTGTGCACGATACGGGCATCGGCATCGACGCGGGTTTCATTCCGGACCTCTTCGTTAGCTTCGAGCAGCAGTCCCGGGGCATGGATCGGGCGTACGAAGGGAGCGGCATCGGCCTCGCCGTGACCGGGCAGCTCGTTGAAGCGCTCGGGGGCCGCATCCTCGTCGACTCCGAGCAGGGCATCGGAAGCCGGTTCCAGGTTCTGTTTTCGCGCGACGGCCGGTTATCCGGCCGGTCAGACCGAACCAACGGATCGGTGTCAGCCTCCGACGCAGCAGAATAGGCTGCACCGGCCGGGCCGTTTCCCATCCTCGGACGGTAGAAAAAGTGACCGGCCAGGTGGACGAAAGAGACTGCTTCCGCGCCGTAGGAGCTATATCTTGGGCTTTTCATAATCGGTCCACGGCGCATTCGCATCGTTAACGATGCCGACAAACGCCCTCATGGGAGGGAAACCGGTAGATACCCGGCAGGTACGGACACCCTGTTTGCGAGGCGAAAAAACATCGAAAGCATCCTTAGAGCGGTGCCGGGCGGGGGGCATGTTACGCTTCCGGTGTCCAACGCGGCTTCTTCGACATAGCGCCCCTTCATTCGTCTCAACGTCTCACGCCGTTGCCGGGGGGACCGGCAGGTGGGAAGAGCAGGCGGTGACGGCTCCATGGCCGGATGCGTTCGGCGCGTGATTTGCCGTCAAGATGCATTGCGCAGGTTTGTTCATAGGACCCCCTGATCCGAGGGGGAAATGGATGACAAAGCGAACGCTACTGCTTTTCGTCGCACTTATCGGTCTGTTGCTGTCGGCGTGGGTCAATCGATCCGCGGTGAGCCCGTCGGACGTGAATCCCGATACGTCGTGGACGTGGGTGGATGTGAAAACCAACGACGTATTGTTCGCAAATCATCCCGTTGATACCGACTCGGTCACCGAGCAGGAGGCCTATCGTCACATCGAACGCCTCTACCGGCGTCAGGCCGAGCTGATGGCCATGCAGGCGCGCGGAGACTCCGTCCAGAGCCGGCGGATCCTGGATGAAGCCATCCGAGACCTGGATCGTCTGATTCGTCGACCGGGTCTGCCCGGGCAGCCGCGCTTTCAGAATGTCTACAACGCGATTACCGCCGAATACCGGGAGGTCTACGGCGTGCCCGACACCCTCGAATTACCGAGGGGAAGCATCTACGACCTGCGCAACGGGCTTTTCGCCGCTGTCAACCGAGGTTCGGATCCCCGCTTGGAGAACGAGCTCCCGTCGGACCTGCGTGAGATGAACACGGAGGTACCGATGACGGTGAACGACCGCGTAAAGGAAGCAATGGCGTTCCTTCTTAAAAACCGAAACCTGCACCTCTACCCTTGGCTGCGACGGGCGGAGACGTACTTCCCGATGATCGAGCACATCTTCGCGGAAGAAAACGTCCCGGACGAGCTGAAGTATCTTGCGCTGGTGGAAAGCGGGCTGAACCCGTACGCCCACAGCCATGCGCGTGCCGGCGGGATCTGGCAGTTCGTGGCCCAGACGGGGCGGCGGTACGGCCTGACGATCGATCCCTGGGTGGACGAGCGTCGCGACCCGGAGAAGGCGACGCGCGCCGCCGCACGGCACCTGCGTGACCTGCACGACCTCTTCGGGGGCGACTGGCATCTCGCGCTCGCGGGGTACAACGTGAGCCCGGCACGGGTGAAGCGAGAGCTCGCGAAAGCCCGGCGCTACATGGACCGCGAGCCGACGTACTGGGACATCTACGAGAACCTGCCGGAAGAGACGCGCAATTACGTCCCTCTCTTCATCGCCACGTCCATCATCATCTCCAACCCCGCTGCCTTCGACCTCAAGCGCGTCACGCCCGGGCCGAGGTACGCCTTCGACCACGTCCCGGTGGATGCGACGCTCAAGCTTCAGGATGTCGCGCGACTGGCCGAGGCGGATCTTCAGAAGATCCGTGCCCTGAATCCGGAGCTTCGCGGCAACCGCGTTCCGCCCTCCAAGGAGCCGTACTACATCCGCCTGCCCTACGGGAGCTATCCCACGTTTCGGGAGAACTTCGACGCCCTTCCCCCGGAGGAGCGTGCGTCCTACCTGAAGCACGCGGTGCAGACGGGTGAAAGTGTAGGTCACATCGCCAAACGGTACCATGTCAGCCGTCCGTCGCTGCTCCGAGCCAACAACGTGCACCCCGGGCAAATTGAGGTGGGACGAACGCTGACCGTCCCGGCTGCGCGCTACCTCGGCAACAGCAAGATCGTCGCTGACGCCGGGGCGCGTCCCCTTCGCGTCCGGTATGGAAGCCGCGCGACAAGACCCGTTGCCGTACCGACCCTGCCCACGGCCGACGCCTCCGAACATGACAACGCCAGCGGCCAGCTCGCGAGCACACGGTAGTCGACGTTTGCAGGTGTCAAGGTGTGGGTGTATGAATGTGCGAACGTGCGGTGATGCGGTCCGGGCGGTTCGCTTCGGGGTGAACGGCTTGTCTGTATGTGTGTAAGTCTGTACATCTATTACTTTCTGCGTCTGTAGGTATTGGTGGGCGAAAACGTTAATCGCGGACGTCTTGAGCGCGCAGGGTTTCTCCATCCCCGGAGCGCCTCACCGCGATCACCAGCGGCGACTCTCGGAGCCGGGATTCATAATCCCCCGTTCTTCCTTTCCCATCCCCAATCTTTCCCTTTCCGTTTCGTACGTTGCTGCCAGCGGCTTTTGCCGTCATCCCACGTATCTCTTTTCACCACCCCCTTCTGCTGATGTCGAGCTCTACGCGTTCTCTTGGCCTCAAATTCCTTGGAGTCTGGCTTGTGCTGTATGGGCTGATCGATCTGCTGGACCTGTCGTTCGCGTATGACGGGTTGATCATGGCGGTCCTGGCGATCGTTGCGGGCGTGATCCTGCTGGTCGGTGGCTGATCGCAGCAAGCAACGTCCCGTCGCATGCAAAACGCCCCGCCTTCCGTCACGGAAAGCGGGGCGTTGCTATGGCGTCGTACGACGTGGGGCGCAGCCGTCGTTCAGGCGGCGGTCGACGCGCTGGACGTGACGGCGCGGCGCTTGAGCGCAGAGAGCCAGCGTGTGATGTCGATCTCCTTCGGGCAGGCCTGGTTGCAGTTGAAGATGGTGTAGCACTTCCACAGGCCGTCCGGCGAGTCCACGATATCGAGACGCTCCTCCGTGCCGTCGTCGCGTGTGTCGAAGGTGTACCGGTACGCTTTTAGCATCGCAGCGGGGCCGAGATAGTCCGGGTCGGCCCAGGTCGATGGGCACGCGTGGGTGCAGGCGCCGCACATGATGCACTTCGTGGCGTCCTCGATGATCTCATGCTCTTCCGGGCTCTGCGGCCGTTCCCGTTCCGGCTCCGGCGTGTCGTTGATGAGCCAGGGCTTGACCGAGCGGTACTTCTCGAAGAAGCGGCTCTGGTCAATGACGAGATCCTTGATGACCGGCGCGGAGGGGAGGGGGGCGAACGTGACGGTTTCGCCGCTGTCGTCCACAAGGTCCTTCACTAGCACCGAGCAGGCGAGTTTGTTCTCGCCGTTGATCTGCATGGCGTCGGAGCCGCAGATACCGTGGGCGCAGCTTTTGCGGAGCGAAAGCGTACCGTCGATGTGCCACTTCACGTGAAGCAGCAGCGCAAGAGCGCTATCGAGCGGATCGGCAGGAACCTCGTACGATTCCCAGTGCGGCGCGTCATCCTTCTCCGGATTATAGCGCTTAATTTTGACGGTCAGATCCATACCAATTGTCGAAATTCAATGTCGAATACCGGTGTCGGGTGCGGTTATCGGGCCGGCGGGCGCTGCGCAAAGCAGGCCGCGCTGCCACCGAAAGCCGCGATTCGACACGTGCTAGTACTTCCGCTCCTTCGGTTCGAAGCGCGTGATGACGACGTCCTTCTCGGCGAACTCGTAGTTGCCGTCGCACTCGCTGTAGAACAGTGTGTGCTTGAGCCAGTCGTCGTCGTTGCGGTTCTGGTAGTCCTCACGCGAGTGTGCCCCGCGACTCTCCGTCCGGCGATGCGCCGAGGCAGCGATGGCCTCCGCGTAGTCGACCATGAAACCGACTTCGATCGCGTCCATCAGGTCGGTGTTGAACTGCTTGCCTTTGTCCTCGACCACGACGTTTTTCGCGCGCTCCCGGATTTCCTGGAGATCGTCGAGGGCGGTCGAAAGCGTTTCGTCGTTGCGGAAGACGGAGACGTTGTCCATCATCGTCTCCTGTAGGTCGTTGCGCACCTTGACGATCGGTTCGCCTTCGTCGCGCGTCACGGACATCAGGCGGTCGAGCTCATTGCGCGTCCACTCTTCCGGGTTCTCCGGCATCGGGGAGTGGGAGCGGCCTTCACCGATCTCCTCGGCCATGGCCATGCCGGCACGACGGCCGAACACGACGAGGTCGATAAGCGAGTTGGTGCCGAGCCGGTTGGCGCCGTGCACGCTCACGCAGCCGCATTCGCCGACGGCGTAGAGGCCCGGGACGGTGCTGCCGCGCGATCCGTCCTCCACCTGCCCGTCTGCGTTCGTCGGAATGCCGCCCATCGCGTAGTGGCAGGTCGGGGCGACCGGGATTGGCTCCTCCTTCGGGTTCACGCCCATGTAGGTGCGTGAGAACTCCGAGATCTCCGGAAGCTTCTTGTCGAGAACGGCGTCGCCGACGTGCGTCAGGTCGAGGTGGACATAGTCTTTACCCTTCACCCCACGGCCTTCGCGGATTTCCTTAAAGATGCACTGGCTGACCATGTCGCGCGGCGCCAGGTCTTTCACGGTCGGCGCGTAGCGCTCCATGAAGCGTTCGCCCTCCGAGTTTCGAAGGATACCCCCCTCACCGCGAGCCCCCTCGGTGATTAGAATGCCGAGCCGATAGAGCCCGGTGGGATGGAACTGAACGAACTCCATGTCCTCCAGCGGGATGCCCTTGCGCATCATGATCGACATGCCGTCGCCGGTCCCTGCGTGGGCGTTGGACGTCGTCTTGAACGCCCGGCCGTAGCCGCCCGTCGCGAAGCAAACGATCTTCGCATGGAAGGTGTGGATTTCACCGGTCAGGATCTCGTACGCCACAACGCCGACGGCCTCGCCGTCTTCGCCGAGGATGAGGTCGAGGACCTGAAACTCGTCGTAGAAGCGAACGCCCTGCTTCGTGCACTGGTCGTACAGCGTGTGCAGGATCGTATGGCCGGTGCGGTCTGCGGCGTGGCAGGCGCGGCGGACCGGGGCTTCTCCGAAGTTACGGGTGTGGCCGCCGAAGCGCCGCTGAGAGATTTTACCCTCCTTGTTTCGGCTGAAGGGCACGCCGTAGTGCTCGAGTTCATAGACCGTCCGAGGAGCGTCTTTGCAGAGCGCCTCGATCGCGTCTTGGTCGCCGAGGTAATCACTTCCCTTAACGGTATCGAAGGCGTGCCACAGCCAGTGGTCTTCCTCCTCATTACCGAGGGCCGCACCGATTCCGCCCTGAGCGGCGCCCGTGTGCGAGCGTAGGGGATGCAGCTTCGAGACGACGGCGACGTCCGCTCCGCCCTCACGGGCATATAGAGCGGACATCAGTCCTGAGCCTCCAGCTCCGACGACGACAACGTCGTGCGTGAAAGTCATAATGTGAGTGGGTGCGAATGATCAGGGGAGGGCAGAAGGTGCGGGTCGGCGTGCCGCGGCCGGTGGGGACGGACGCGAACGCGAGAGGCAGAGGACCGGGCGGCCCGGCGGGTGAATCACCAGCCGGCCGTGATGACCGAGTACAGGCCGATAATGAGCAGCACGAGGGCAACCGACCACGATAAGACGCGTGCCATGACGCGCCCGAGCGGATTTCGGATGTAATCGGTGAGGACGTTGTTCAGACCGTAGAACCCGTGGTGCAGCGCGACGATGAGGAAAAGAATGTTGAATCCTTTCCAGAGCACCGCGTAGACCGGGTCGGCAAGACGCTGCATGACAACGTTGTACGGCGTCACTTCGGCATCCGCACCGAATTTCGCTTTCACGCCGGCAGCGGCCTCATCGGAGTAGGTCGGCAGTTCGCCCTCCTGGGCCACGACGTCCGTGGTCACGGACGCGACGCTGTGATCGTAGTGCTGAACCCAGAAGTGGGTGATGAGCATGAACACGAGGAATGTCCCCGTGATGCGGTGTAAGAACCAGTTGACGGCGTTCGACTTGGACGATGCCATGATGCGAGAGGCTGGGCAGTTGGATCAGGCAGGGGCAGGTAGCGCAGCGACGATCTACACGACGCCGTAGTGCGCAAGAAGCGAGTAGATCGACGGGTACCCGCCGACGGCAATCAGGACGAGAGCGACGGCACCGAGCACGACAAACAACTTCTTTTGCTTCGGGCTCCAGCCGAGAAAGTCGATGAGAACGATTCGGAGACCGTTCATTGCGTGATACACCACAGCAACGAGCAGGCCGAACTCTCCCACCTTATAGATCGGCGCGTGATACTTCGCGATCAGCGCGTTAAATGCGGTGGGATCCGTCAGCGACTTCAGGCCCCAGACGTGAATGATCAGGTAGACGACAAGCCCGACGCCGGTGAGGCGGTGCATCATCCAGGCGAACATGCCGGTTCGGATGCGATAGCGCTGGAAGCGCCCGGAATCTTCGACGACGGACGGTTGCGTGGCTTGCGCCGCAGGGCGTTCTGCGGTTTCGACGGCCATGAGAAAGAGGGGATTGGGTGATGCAGATCAAGAGACCGGTTTCCGGGGTAGAAAGCGGCCGTCACATGTGTGACTGTCGTATGACGTGGTGTCACGTAAGGTTTCAACGAGAAGGCGGCAGAACGGCTGAAAACCGCGGTTGAGACGGCCCTGTTACCGGTCGGTCGCGGAAGCATCTCCGCGCCGGATGGTTCCATCGGCTCGGGACCGTGTAACCGCGGTCCAGACGCGGTGCAACATCTGCGATCTTCGCGCGGATGCGCCTGCAAATTAGCGGTCCTTCACCGGGACGAATGTTTTGCCTTTCGGCCCGACGTATTCAGCGCGCGGGCGGATGAGGCGGTTGTCAGACCATTGCTCGAGCAGGTGTGCCGTCCATCCAGCGGTGCGGCTGAGCGCGAAAATCGGCGTGAACAGGTCGGGGTCGAGCCCGAGCATGTAGTAGGTGGACGCGGAGAAGAAGTCCACGTTCGGGTTAATGTCTTTGTCCCCGATCATGGTATTCATGATTGCAAGGCTGTAGTCGTACCACTTCCGCTGGTTTTTCTCCTCGCTGAGGTCCTCGACCATGTCGCGGAGGATGGCGGCGCGGGGATCCATCGTCGTGTAGACGCGGTGCCCGAAGCCCATCACCTTCTCTTTGTTGGCGAGGCGCTCGCGGACGTATTCGGCCGGGTCGGCTCCCTTCTCGTCGATGTCGAGCAACATGCGCATGACCTCCCGGTTGGCGCCGCCGTGAAGCGGTCCCTTCAGCGCGCCGATAGCACCGCTGACGGCGGAGTACATGTCGGACAGCGTGGAGCCGATCACGCGGCTCGTGAAGGTGGATGCGTTGAGCCCGTGGTCGGCGTGGAGAACCAGGCAGACGTCGAACGTCCGCTCGGCGGCTTCGCCCGGCTTCTCGCCGTTCAGCATATAGAGGAAGTTGTAGGCCATCGATCCCTCATCGAGCGGGGCGACGGGCTCCTGGTCTTTCCGGAGGCGATCGAACGCCGCGATAATGGTCGGCATGGCGGCCAGAAGACGCGTCGCCTTCCGCCGATTGGCCTCTTCTTCCATGACCTCCGCTTCGTCGTCAAAGAAACTGAGCGCGGAGACGGCTGTGCGGAGAACGGCCATCGGATGCGCGGACGCCGGCGCATTCCGGAGAATGTCCAGCACCTCGTCTGGCAGCGCACGGTTCGCCCGAAGGCGATGCTGAAGAGCTTCCAGTTCAGACGCCGTCGGCAGTTCACCATTCCACAGAAGATACACCACCTCCTCGTAGGTCGCGTGCTCGGCGAGGTCCTCGATGGTGTATCCGCGGTAGATCAGCTCCCCTTTCTCACCGTCGATGGACGACAACTCGGATTCGAGCGCAACGACCCCTTTGAGGCCGGGGGCTTTGATGGGAGCGTCTTTTTCTTTGACTGCGTCTTGGTCTGCCATGTCAGGTCGTGCAATTCGTGGGTTCGGTACCGATGCGTTCGACCGTGCAGAGAGCCGGAAGCGGGCGGCTGGGGGAACGAGCGGGTCGACGCCATTCGTGGGGCGCCGAAGGTTCGAGATGTCGTCCCGTCAACATGATGCGATGACCACAGCCGCGACACGGGCGGGGTACTGCACGGGAAAGCTCTGACCGTGGCGGTGCCATGCGTGCCCCGGGAGCTTCCGTAGCGGAGATTCAGGTGGATGGAAAGAACAGGTGCTGCAGAAGGGCAGCAAGGATGGGCGCGTCCAGAGGCCGCCATGACCCGCCGCCGGGGTGCCGCTCCGTCATCCGTTCTCCCTGACCGACAGGGGGCACAGACCGCATCCGGTCGCGCTGGGGATGCGTTGCGTCGGCGGCATGAGGCAAGGAGATCGCGCTCCGGGGCGGTGCGTAAGCCGCGAGGGTCGTCCGAGCCGGGTATCGCGACGGGCCGGACAGGGGTCTGAAGCAAGCGCTTCCGGATCTGCCGACGAGTATCACCCTGTCGTTTGAAAGAGGTGGACTCTCGGCATCACTGCAAAAGCCTCACCGAGTCGCTAGTTTCGAAAACGGTCGTGCCCGGCAGGCGATCCCTGGATCCCGATGCAATAATACGTAATCTTGTCGTCCGACATGCAAGAATTTTGATTTAATCGAACGGGAGGACGCCTCCGTGCCGGTGCCGCGGCTCACAACCGGCTCACTGCGCCGGCACGCCTCGTTCGTTCGATCCTGCGAGAATCGATTGTGAAAGGAATGGGATCATTTTGGGGCAACAGGCGATATTCAGTATCCATCGCCGCTTTCCATCCCCGGCGCGTCGTATTAGTGTTCGGGGTGAGAGGGATTCTCCGTCACCTGTCCGCATCCGCTGGCAGGCAGGCAGTAGCCTGTACTCGGCGGCTCCGCATGCCCCGGCGATCGACGCTCCGCGTAGATCGTGCTGCATGTCGAGCAAGAGCCGACGTGATGGATGTGCTGGCGAAGTGCGAGGCCGGTCGCTCTGCACGGCAGTAGCGCGGCCCCGTTTCCTGCAGCACACGAGGTCGGGCGCATTCGTTTCGCCTTCTCGCCTCTCTGCGGCACCCTCGAACCTGACATGCTCACGAGCGAATCCGTGCCTGCCTTGCATCCGGAGCAGTAAACCACCGTCCCGCCGCGTCCCGGACGACCGCCGAAGCGCCTCTGGCGCCGCTCGCTGCCGCCCCGGATCGGCCTGATGCGTGAACGTCTGCCCCGACCGGCACCCTTCCTGCTTGTTCTGCCTGCGCAGCCTGCGGTCGTCACTTCGATCGCCCCGGCGCGCAGGGCTCCGCGCCTTGTCCGCGCCCGGCTTGCCTGCTGCGACATTTATGTCGCCTCGACAGGTCCCTCGCCCGGGCATCTTCGGACGGCGGCGCGCGCCAACCCCGACCCATTGACATCTCGTTTCGACCTTCAACCGCTGGCCGTGTCCGTGATCGTCCGCCCGCTCGGGCCCGATCGCGCCGACTGCGTCCCCTGCGCTGCTTCGCAGGTGGTCTGGAGGCCTGCGTCTCGGCGGATCGGCTCTTCGGTCCGCCCGGATAGACGGTGTCGTGCGTCCGGGGCATCCCCAGGACTGGCAGGGGACAACGGCACACATTCAACCCCTATATGTCGAAAGAAATTGTTGTAAACGTAGAAGAAAGCCGGACCCGCATCGCCATCGTCGAAGACGGCAAGCTGGCCGAGCTTTACATCGAAAACGCCGAAAACAAGCGCACCATCGGCAACATGTACCTGGGGCGGATCCGCAAGGTGATGCCCAGCATCCAGGCTGCCTTCGTCGACATTGGCCAGGAGCAGGACGCCTTTCTTCACTTCTCCGACCTGTCCGACAATCTCGGAGCACTTGTTGAATTCTTGGACGCCGACGAACCGCGCGTCGAACATGTCGACCTCGAGAAGCAGGAGGGCAATCGGCCCGATCTCCGTCGGGGACAAGAAATCCTCGTCCAGGTGACGAAGGAGCCCATCTCCAACAAAGGAAGTCGAATTTCGACCGACCTCTCCCTCGCGGGCCGCTTCCTCGTGCTCGTCCCCCTTCAGCGGTATGTGGCGGTCTCGCGCAAGATCACCGAGGAGAAGGAGCGACGCCGCCTCAAGGCGCTGGCATCGAGCCTCGTCCCGGAAGGCTTCGGCGTCATCGTCCGGACCGTCGCCGAAGGCCGCGACGCGAAGTCGCTGGACAAGGATCTGAAGCTGCTGATGGAGCGCTGGCGTCGCGCGGAAGAAAAGCTACCGTCGGTCGATGCCCCGGCCCTCGTTCATGAAGACGTGGACATGGCGTCGTCCATCATCCGCGATCAATTCTCGGACGATTACGACCGCATCCTGGTCGATCACAAGCCGCTCTTCCACAGCATCCGGAGCTACGTACGCGCCGTCGCGCCGAAGATGGTCGACCGCGTCGAGCTCCACGACGAAAACAACGATCCCGTCTTCGAGGCGGCGGACATTCAGCGCGGAGCCGATCGCGCGTTCAAGGACCGCGTCGAGCTGCCGTCCGGCGGCTACCTCTTCATCGAGAGGACCGAGGCGATGCACGTCATCGACGTGAATTCTGGCCGGTCGGGTCGCGGTAAGTCGCAGTCGCAGAACTCCCTGGACGTGAATCTCGAGGCGGCGCGCGTCATCGTCCGTCAGATTCGTCTGCGCGATCTCGGTGGCATTATCGTGGTCGACTTCATTGACCTCCGGGACGAGAAGGACCGTAAGAAGGTCTACGACGAGATCAAGAAAGGCTTCAAGGACGACCGCGCGGTGACCAAGGTCCTGCCGATGAGCGACTTCGGGCTGGTCGAAATTACGCGCCAGCGCCTCCGTCCCAGCCTCACGACGGCGTTTTCGTCGGCCAACGGCGAGTCGTCCTCGGACGATAGCCGCTCGGATGACGACGGCGGTAACCGTCGCGTCGAACGGCAGCTTCAGCGCGTGGAAATGCAGCTGGAGGAAAGCCGCCAGGCGGTCAAGCAGAAAGAGCGTGAGATCGAGAAACTCCGCCAGAAAGCAGACGACAGCAGCGGCCCCGATGAGTCGGAGCTGCAGAGCCTGCGCGATAAGTTGAAGCACTACCAGCGCGAGGCCCGCGAAGCCGAGAAACGCGCGGAGAAGGCAGAAGAGAAGGCCCGCAACGCGGCGAAATCGTCCGACGCCGGATCCAAGACCGTACCCGCGTCGTCGGGCGATGGCGTCGCGGTGGACCCGGAGCAGGTCGTGCATTCCATCGAGAAATGGGTGGAATCCCATCGTAGCGACCGCCGGGCTGTCACGCTTCACGTCCACCCGTTCACCGCGGCCTTTCTGCACCGTCCGGTTCCGAGCTACCAGACGAAGTGGTTCATGAAGTACTACGTGCGGGTCCATATCGAATCGGATCCTACGATGTCGCCGCTCGATTACCGGTTCGTGGACACCCGCACCGGCTCCGTTCTGGAGGAAGCGTGACGCCGTTTCCGTTCTGCTGATCCGCCGGCCGATGACCGAGTGATTCTGGGGGATCTAGGCCAGCTTCGGCCTCGCCGGTGCACTGGTGTGCACAGACCGCACAGGCCCGTCCGGCCTGCCCAAGGATTGTATGCCCTTGCCCTAAACGCCGGTACCCGGTTAAAGACCGACGTATCGTTTTTCGAGATGGATCGATCGACCGAATGAAGACGACCACCGTTCTTGAAGAGCTCGAACAGGCGGCCGAACAGCTTGGCTACGTCGTACGCCGGGAGAAAGGCAATTTTCGCGGCGGGGTCTGCACGATCGACGGGGAGGCGATCATCATGCTTAACAAGCGGCACATTCCGGACGTGCAGCTTGTCGTCCTCGCGGACAGCCTCCGCGATGCCCCGGTCGATACGATCTACCTGAAGCCGGCCGTCCGGGACGCGCTCGAGGACGCCTGGGCCCAGCTCGACGCGCGGGAAGTGGCAGCCGATACCCCCGGCGACGGCACCGACGCGGATGATGGCGCAGGGTCGGACGGGAAAGGTGCGGCGGAGGCGGAAGCTCCGGATGAGGCCGGGGAGGTGCCGCATGCCGGATGATTTCACCGTTACGCTGCTGGGAACGGGTACGTCCACGGGCGTTCCGGTGATCGGCTGCGACTGCGAGGTGTGCCGCTCCGACGATCCTCGCGACACACGAACGCGTTGCGCCTGCTACATCGATACGGGCGACGTCACCCTGCTAATCGACACCGGCCCGGACTTTCGCGCGCAGATGCTCCGTGAAGACCTGACGCGGGTCGATGCGGTGCTGTACACGCACCACCACTTCGACCACATCGCCGGGCTCGACGATCTGCGGCCATTCTTTTTCTGGAACCGCCGGCCCATGCCGTGCTTCGGCCACCCGGCGACCGTCCGGGCGCTGACGGACAAGTACGACTACGTCTTCGGCAGGAACCCATATCCCGGCGCGGCCGATCTGTCCCTCTGCTCGGTCGAAGACACGTTCTACGTGCCCACCCGGCAGCCGCCGCTACCGCGCGGGACCGATCCCGCCGAGCTTCCCCGCCGCGACACACAGGTGGCCGTCGACCCCATCCTTCTCTATCACGGTAGCATGCCGGTATATGGCTACCGGGTCGGCGGATTTGCCTATCTCACGGACGTCAATCGGATCCCCGATACCAGTCTCGACCGGCTTGCCGGCCTCGACACGCTGGTCCTCGACGCCCTCCGCCCGAGCCCGCATCCGACCCACTTCTCATTCGATCAGGCCGTGGAGGTGGCCCGGGCGATCGGCGCGCGGCAAACGTACTTTATCCACATGACGCACAACGTTCTGCACGCGGAACAGGAAGACCGCCTGCCAGGCGACATCCACCTCGGCTACGACGGCCTGAAGATCCACGTCCCTGTCTCCTGACCCGTAGCGCCTTGCCGTCGGCGTTCCGCAGCCCGTCCGCTCCTCCATCCACCCGACCCGACAGACATCGTGAAGCTGCTCCTACTGAACGGCCCGAATCTTAACCTCCTCGGGACGCGCGAACCCGACGTGTACGGCCACGAGACGCTGGACGACGTCGAATCGGCCCTCCGGGAGGCCTTTCCCGACGTCGATTTTGCATTTCGACAGGAGAATAGCGAAGGAGCGCTGATCGACCACCTGCACACCGCCCACCGGCGCGAACTTAACGGCGTCGTGTTCAATCCGGCCGGCTACACTCACACCTCCGTCGCTCTCCGGGACGCCGTCGCGTCGATCGATGTGCCGGTCGTGGAGGTCCATCTCTCGAACGTGCATGCCCGGGAAGACTTCCGGCGAACCTCACGCATCGCACCCGTTTGCATCGGGCAGATCAGCGGCCTCGGCACCCGCGGCTATCATCTCGCCGTCCGTTACCTCGTGAACGAGTCGGGGTCCAGGGGGTGAGAAAGGGGAAGGGGTGAAGGTGTGAACGGGGGAGGCAAGCCGAATCGTGCGGGCGGATGCTGCACACCGTTTCCCGTCGGGTTGCACACCATTTTGGAACGAGCACCATTCCCAATCACCAATTTGCAACGCTCGGGCGGACGAGCGCCTCGTGACAGGCGTGCCGTTGAGACCGTCGAGATGCCGGATCGGGGTCCGGCATGACGTGCCACGCACCCGTGGGGTGCCATTCCCGGCGACCTCAATCCCAAATCCCCCGTCCACAATTCAATCCCCGATCCATTCCCCGAACGCACCAACGAAGGTTGTTGATTGACGCCGTCACCTGCCGGCGTTAGGTTAGCGTTCGTCCATCTCCTGCGCACCCCTCCCCTCGCCTATGTCGCCCTCCGAATCCGCCGATCGGCCCGACCCGTCGACGCAGGCGTCCGGGGCGGAGGCGGAGGAACCGGCTGCCGGTGCATCTTCGTCGCCGTCCGACCACGCGGCCGCGCCCGACCACGCGGCTTCGTCCGGCGGCGCATCGCTGGTCGCCGGAGGTATCCTGACCAGCCGCATCACCGGGCTGCTCCGTGAGCGCGTCCTCGCCTATTTTTTCGGCGTGAGCGCCGTCATGGATGTCTGGACCGTGGTCTTCCGCGTGCCCAACATCCTGCAGAACCTGCTCGGTGAAGGCACCATTTCGGCGGCCTTCATCCCGACGTACAGCCGGCTCATCGAGGAGGAGCGGTACGACGTCGCAGGACGGTTTGCCGGGGCCATCTTCGGACTGCTCCTTGCCACCGCATCCGCTATCGCGGCGCTCGGCATCATCTTCGCCGAACCGATCGTCGCGGTGTCCGCTCCGGGTTTCCTCGACGACGCAGCAAAGGTGTCCGCCGGAACGCTCGATGTGGACCGGTTCGCCCTCTCGGTCCAGGGGATCAAGCTCATCTTCCCGATGACGGGGGTGCTCGTCCTCTCGGCCTGGGCGCTCGGCGTGCTGAATAGCCATCGCCGGTTCTTCGTACCCTACGTCGCGCCCGTGCTCTGGAACGTGGCGATTATGGCCGCCCTTGCAGGTGGTGCGCTGTACGCGGCCGGCGGCTTTCTGCCGACCGGATACGATACCGACATGCTCTCGTATCTCCTGCTGATCGGATGCGGCGGGGCCTTTGCCGGTGGCGTGCTCCAGTTCGCGGTGCAGCTCCCGTTCGTTGCCCAGGTCATGCCGTCGTTTTCGTTCTCGTTTTCCACGCGGGTGGAGGGCGTCCGCGATGCCATACGCGCGGTGGGCCCCGTCATCGCCGGTCGCGGCGTGGCGCAGGTGTCCGCGTTCGTGGATCAGGTCCTGGGTTCGGCGTACCTGCTGGCCGGGGGACTCAGCGCCCTCCGCTTCGGCCTGCTCCTCTACATGCTGCCGATCAGCCTCTTCGGGATTTCAGTGACGGCCGCGGAGCTACCAGAGCTTTCACGTCTCACCGGCGACCGTGTCAACGCCTTCGTGGACCGATTAAAACGGTCGCTCGGCCAGCTCGCCTTCCTCACGGTACCGACCGTCATCGGCTACCTGGCCCTGGGCTATCTCGTGGTCGGGGCGCTGCTGCGAACGGGGCAGTTCGGCGTGCAGGATCAGTGGCTCGTGTACTTCACCCTCGTATCCTACACGATCGGCATTCTCGCGACCAGCATGTCGCGTCTCCTGCAGAACGCCTTCTACGCGATCGGCAATACGGCCACACCGGCCCGGCTTGCGGTCGTGCGCGTCGTAGTATCGGTGGCCGTCGCCTTTCCGGCCATCTTCTGGTTCCGCGAGTTTACCGTGCCGGGCGTCACGGGCATCGTGTTTGAGAGTCGGACCCTGTCGCTCGGAGCGATGGGATTGGGGGTGGGCGCGTCCGTCGCTGCCTGGCTGGAGCTGGGTGGACTTGTCTGGGCCCTGAAGCGAGACCTCCCCGTTCGGGTCCCGTGGGCTCGTATCCTTCGGATGAGCCTTCTCGCCATCGTTGCTCTTCTACCGGCGCTCGGAGTCTGGTGGTGGATTCCGGGTGCGCCGCTTATTGTCCTCGCGGTAGCGGTCGGCGGCGTCTACGCCGGCACGTACCTGGGTCTGGCCTACCTGCTCGGTTTTTCCGAGCTCGACCCGTGGATCCGGCGGCTCCGGATGTAAGCTGAGCGAGGAAACGGGGCGTCGTTTCGGAGCGGCCTGATCGCTCTCACACGGCGTGTGGCACGTATAAAAAGCGTCCCGCCGGGAGCACCCGACGGGACGCGATGCAACAGGCGAAACGTGTGTTGCCCCTTAGTAGCGGCCTCCGCCTCCGTTGCCGCTATCGCCGTCATCGTCGCCCCCTCCCGAGGCCGCCGAGGCGTTTGCACCGATATTACCCTGGGAGACGACCGCGCCGAGATTGGCCAGGCTCTCGTGAATGTTCACGTATCCATCGTAGGTCTCGAGGTCACCGATCGGCCGGTTCACGAGCTTGGAGCTTTTCGCGGCCGGGTCCGAGCCGTCGATCGGACTCAGGTAGATCGCGATCGGACCGCCCGTCGACGCATCATTGTCGTGGATGTGGGCCGGATGGGACACGCTCGCTCCCGTCGCACCGCTGAGGTCGAGGGACAGCGTAACGAGCGTCAGGTCGGTCGTCACCTCTCGGAAGGTGACGTCACCGGCGATGCCGCTCGGGGCTGCGTTGCCATTGTTCTGATTGGCGCCGAGGTCGTACGTGAGGGTCTGGCCGCCGCCCTCCACGAGGTCGAGACCTTCCGTGACCGTGGCGTCGGCATTTGCACCGATGTTACCCTGCGAAACGATCGTCCCGAGGTTCGCAACGCTTTCGTGGATGTTGACGTAGCCGTCGAAGTCGGCGAGCGCGTCGAACGACTCGTCGATCACGCGAGCGCTCGTGCCTCCGCCGCCGCTACCGTCGATCGGGGACAGGTAGAACGCGATCGGGCCGGATTCGGCCGCGCTGTTCTGGTGAATGTGAGCAGGGTGGGAGACGTCGGCGCCCGTAGCTCCGTCCGTGAGCTCCAGCGTGACGAGCGTCTGCGAATCGCTGAGCTCCCAGAAGGTCACCGTTCCGTCGACGCCCGAAGGGATAGCCCCGGAGTTCGACTGCGCGGCGAGCGGATAGCTAACCTGGCGGAGCGGCTCTTCGTCCATGCCGGAGTCGCTGCTGTCGCAACCGGCCAGTGGGAGCACCGCCAGAAGCAAGAGCGCAGCGAAGGCGCGGAGGGTGGGTGCGGGAAAAGTCATGGTGAGGTCACACAGGTGAGGAGATGGGCACGTACTTCGAGGTATGGATACGTCACAACGCTCTGGCAGCGTACACGGGTTGTGACCGGGCTGTTATCGGTGTATGGTGATTGTGAAGGCCCTGGCATATTGGAACGAAAGGCCGCCCGACCGATCGATGCGTTGGCGATAGCACGCGATTCCTCCAATTTTATCGACCACTTTATGAATCTCAGAGTTGCCTGTTCGTCCGACCTTTCTGCCATCGTCCGGATATACAATCAGGCAATCCGGCAAGGGCAGGGCGAGGGCGACCAGCCCGTGACCGCCTTTCGTGAGCCACTGACCGTCTCGGACCGCCGCGAGTGGTTCGACCGGCACGACGCGGGCGTGCACCCCATCTGGGTTGCCGAGCGGACGGGGGATGTCGCCGGATGGTGCAGCCTGAGTCCGTACCGGGCCGGGCGGGCAGCGCTGAGAAAGGCAACCGAAATCAGCTACTACGTGGATGTTCGCCATCGACGAAACGGCGTGGCATCGGCGCTGGTGGACTGTGCCCTAAGAACGGCGCCGGATCTCGGGTTTGACACCGTGATTGCTGTGCTGCTCGAAGGCAATCGCGCCAGCGTCGGACTCCTGAAGCAGTGTGGCTTCGCTGAGTGGGGCCGCCTCCCGCAACTGGTCGCATTCGACGACCGGCGCTTCGACCACCTCATCTACGGCCGGCACATCGGGCCGCTCGACGATTCAATTGCGGATGTTGCCGGTTGACGCGTACCTTGGTGGCACCGGCTCCCCTCAGCATCGCAACCGGTGGGGCCGGTGACCTGCTTCCTTTCCGCCCCTCTCGCCGAATTCGTCATGGGCCGCATTGTCCGTACCGGCTCAACGCCCGCGAAGCGCCGGCACCAGCACCGCCGATCCTGTGCCGAGGTTCTTCGCCTGCTCGCAAAGCGCAACCTGGCCGGCGGATTCGACCGGGAAGCGCGGGACATGGTCGCTTTCCTGGTGTGGAACCTGCACGGCATCTTCCGGACGATCGACGAGAGCGCGCATGCATGGGATGAGAAAGGATACTGGCGCCGCGCAGAAGGGCTTCGCGACCGGTGGCTGTGGGCGCAAACGGCGGCGCGTGAACTCGAAGACCTGATCCGGGCCGAGCGCTGGACGGACGTTGCGCCCATGCTCGTGACCCTGATTCCGCACTTTCAGGACGTGACTGTTCGTTCCATCACTCGCAATGCCGATTGGTGGTGCGGCGCCCACCGGGCGCTCGTGAACGATTCAGGCTCGACGACCCCTGCCGGCGGTGCGTTCGATTCATCCCGCACCTCGTAAACAGGCAAGATCAGCGTCGCCCGGCGGTTACGGATGGCGCGGCCTTTGCCCGTTGTCTTCTCCCGTGAACTTCGGTTCTTTCGTGACCTCCAGCGACCGGAATCGCTGCGCCGTCCTTTCTTTCTGTCTGCTTCGAGTACAACGCCAAACGTATGGCTTCCTCTTCGCCGCTTTCCCCGGGTACGATGCTCGTGGCCGCTCCGATGATGCAGGACCCCAACTTCCACCGGTCGGTGATCCTCCTGTGTGAGCACGGCGAGAACGGCACATTCGGCCTCATCCTGAACCGGCCGCTCGACATGAAACTCGGCGACGTCATGGAGGAGTTTTTCGCCTACGACCCGCCGGTTCATTTGGGCGGCCCCGTTCAGCGGAATACGCTTCACTACGTGCACCGCCGACCGCAGGATGTACCGGAAGGCGTGACGCTGACCGGGGGCGTCGTCTGGGGCGGCGATTTTGAGTCGCTGAAAACGATCGTTCGGACCGGCGATATGGAGCACGACGACGTCCGGTTCTTTCTCGGGTATGCTGGGTGGTCGCCGGGGCAGCTTCAGGAGGAGGTCGACGAGGGGGCCTGGATCCCCACCTCCATCGTGCCAGATCTGGTATTCGACCCGGGCGTTGAGCAGCTCTGGCGCGAAGTGCTGCGACGAATGGGGGGCGAGTATGCGCTCCTGTCGACCTTTCCGGACGATCCGCGCATGAATTAGGCGGTGCGGTCGGTATTCGGAGCCGGAAGGCGTAAAAATCGCATTTCCGGAGAAACGCGATTCGAACACGCACGTTGGAGCCGTCCGTTTTAGAGAGAGTTCAGCATTATCCAGGCGAACCACCCGCGCGGTCCATGTCGTTTTCCGATTCCTTTCTGTCGCAAGAGGCGATGCAGAAGCTTGAGGCGATGATCGTCGAAGAGATGCCGATCACGAAACACCTCGAGTTCTCCCTGGCCGCTGAGTCGGACGGGAAGCTACGTGCCTCCGCCCCGCTGAAGCCGAATGCGAATCACATGGGAACAGCGTTTGGAGGAAGCCTCAGTATGCTTGCCACGGTCACGGGATGGGCCATGATGCACCAACTGGTGCAGGATACCGTGGAGGACATGAAGCGGCGCGTGGAGGTGATCATCCAGGAGGGGGACATCGAATATATTAAACCGGTCCGCGACAATATTTCCGTCATCTGCGAGCGCCCGGATGACGATACCATCGAACGGTTTCAGAACATGCTGGACCGCTGGGGGCGCGCCCGGCTCGACCTGAAGTGCAAGATTGACGCAGCCGGCGAGCGCGCGGTCACGTTCATCGGGCGCTACGTGGCGCTGGCGGAAGACGAGGCCCCGATGAAGTAAGCAACGGCATGACCCGTTCGGGTCGACGGAACGTACCGGTTTACATTTCTTGAGCTGTTTCAGAAAGCCCCGCCTGTCGGGGCTTTTTCTATGGGCTGACATGAGGTGATGGATCAGGGCAGGCCGGTAGCACTCCCCGCGCGATGATTCCGGGACCGGGCAATGCCGTGGCCCGCTGTAGAAGCCGGAAACCGGGGGAAGCGGAGATTTTCCCCGCGTGGCGTGTCCGGTTGTCGGTGTCTTTTACGCCTCAACACATCGACGGGCAGTACCACAGACCGTCACCTACCTCTTCGCGGCCAGATTGAGCGTGCCGCGAATCCCCCCATTCTCATAGATCTGTACTCGAGATGTATACCGCTACTTCTCCGGCGCGGTGGACAATGCTCCTCGCGCTTCTCGTATTCGTGTTTTCTGGTTGTGACTCCAACGATTCCAGTGCGCCACCCGTCGATGAGGTGGTCGTGATCGGGACGCAGGTTGAAAACGACTTTCTCAATTCCGGCGAGTTCGGCCTGTCGGCTACGCCGCTCGACGAAAGCGGAACAGGCATTATTTCGGACCAGGTGAAGGCCGAGGTGTCCGTCAACGGGCCCGGCACGTCCGCTGCTCTTTCCGCCAAATCCGACGGCGGGCTCAGCGGGCAGGTTACGCTGCAGCGCCTGAACGATGCAAGTGGCAATCCGCTGGCCGTTGTCGTAAACATCGACGGAAGCGGCAGCATGAACACGACGGATCCCCAGCGCCTGCGCGTGGACGGTGCCAAAGCGTTCGTCGACCAGCTTGAAGGCGCGGGCGTCAACTACGAGGTGGCGATGGCGACCTACGACGGCGAAACGCCCAGCCTTAACCTGAGTGACACCCGCATGCTGCTGGATTTCAGCAACGATGCGACCGCGCTGAAGGACTCGAGCGACCTCGTGGAGTCGAGCGGTACCACGCCGACGTACGAGTCTCTCGCCGAGCTTCTGATTTACTCGGAAGACCAGCGCCCCGCCAGCAATCACGAGAAAGCGATCGTACTGCTCTCGGACGGCGCGCCAAACTCCACCGTGCTTCGGGATAGCGTCTGCGCCGACGCACAGCGGAAGGAGTCCCCGATTTACTCGATTGGCCTCGGCCCGGCCTCCGATCTCGCTCCGGCGACGGATCAGGATCCGTCCGCGATCGAAGAAATGCGTTCCGTGTCGCGCTGCTCCGGCGGTGCCTACGCGGGCATCGACCCCGACAGTGCGGCAGCGTCGACGGACGAGATCTACCGCGCGATGGCGACCGGCACCTCGAAGGGCTCGATCGTCTTCCTCGTTTCGTTCGACCCGGCCGATCTGCAGCAGCACTTCAGCCCGGGCGATCGCCTGACGGGCACGCTCTCGCTGACGGTCGGCGGTCAGACCGCGGGAGGCGACTTCTCGTTCACCGTGCCGGATCCCAGCGCGTCGCTGAACTACCAGTACACGGGTGAGTAGTGCCGTACGGCGGCGCTCATCTGCGATACCGGCTCCCCGGACGGGGAGACAGCGGGCGGCTTCCTCCGGGGAGTCGCCCGTTTGTTGTTCACGGAGGTGAACCGACGAGGCCGGTTCAAGGGCAACTCACAGCATTTCCTCGTACATCCGATACGGGGTTTCCTCCATCCCGAGCGTGCGGTATGCGTCCCGGGCCGCTGCGTTATCCTTCTCAACGTAGAGGCGAAGCCCGCAGACGTCCGCTTCTGCCCGGGCTCGGTCTTTGACCTCCGCGTAGAGCGCCGAGTATACGCCCTGGCGTCGGGCGTCCGGTCGAACGTAAACGCTCTGTACCCACCAGAAGGTGCCGTCGCGCCAGTCGCTCCATTCCGTGGTGATCATGAGAGAGCCGACGACCCGGTCCTCGCGTTCCGCGACAAGGTAGAACCCCTTGTCCGCGTTCAGAAGAAGGGTTCGGACGCCGGAGCGGAGCGCGTCCAGGTTCAGGGATTTGTCCTCTGTTTCGGCGGCCATCGCCCGGTTGAACGCAACCAGCGTTTCGGCATCAGACCGTTCTGCTCTTCGGATATGCATGGGAATACGGTCGGTTTAGAGTTCAGCGTTCAGCCGGCACATCGCCGGTCCATGGGCGACCGGCGCGACAAGGTGTTCGACGTGCGGGGTCCGCGTTCAGGCTTCTGAGGTACGGCTGAGGCGGTGGGCGTGGCGGGTGGTTTCGGGGATTTTGTAGCGGGGTGAGCACAGGAGGGTCAGGTCGACGGCCTCTTCAAGCGTGATGCGATGGCCGACGCTGACATAAACAGGGTTGACGTTCGCCCGGGTACGGAGCGCGACCCCGACCTGTTCGTCGTCTGCGATTAGCGGGATGGTACTTCCCTTCGCCGGGGAGAGGTCGCCCGAGGGGGTACCGGTCAGAAGCGATTTGGCGACGCCAAAGGTCGGGTGGTCCAGCAAGACGCCGAGATGACACGCCAGGCCGAACCGGCGCGGATGGGCGCGTCCCTGGCTGTCGGTCACCAGCACGTCCGGCAGCGCGCCCATCTCGCGATCGACCTGCTCCAGCGCCGGGAGCAGGGCGGGCATTTCGCGAAAGCTGAGGTAGCCGGGCACGTACGGGAAGGGCGTCGGACAGCGGTGCACCGCTTCGGCGACCACGGACAGGTCGGGAAGGGAAAGCACGCTCACGGCGGCCTG
>NZ_DAXETW010000151.1:0-25403 GCF_051155795.1 Longibacter sp. | reverse complement strand
ACAAAGAGATCGCCATTTGCAGCCGCCCGCACGGCGATCGGGCGCCCGTCGGCGCGTGCATCGGAGCCATCTCGACCAACGTCGAACAGCGGCTGTCGCGCCGACGTCCGATTACCGGGATCAACGCGTCCGACCGCGAAGGACTCGATGTATTTTCCCGATCGAGAAAAATGCTGAATGCGTCCGTTTCCGGCATCGGCGACGAAGATCTCGAGCCCGTTGGTCGGATCGACATCAAGCGGTCCGTCGAATGCCCCGGCGTCCGCCCCCCGACCGCCGAGCGTTACCACGACGCGTCCCGTTGGCGTTACGGCCGTAACCGTGCTCGCTCGGGCGTCCACCACGTAAAACAGCGTCGTTGGGCTGACGGCCACTCGACGCGCGTCCTGGAAGTCGGCGACGGGTTCTACGTCTGCTTCTGTGATCGGCGGCACGAGCGCACGCTGACCGGCAGACGGACTCTGCGCCGGACCCGGCGGGGGTGACGGCGGACGACGCTGGCCAAGCGCCCGATCAGGGAGCATACCGATCAGGAGCAGCATAGCCACGCAGGTCGCGAGAACGGCTTGAGTCGATGAACGGCAGCGTGTGAGCATCGGTCGGTTCATACGGTGACGGAGATGGAAGCCTGCACCCGTTCGGGCAGGAAGCCGGGCCGGTGCGCGTTCGCGGTGCCGACCTTCAGGGCGAATCTCAGATCATGGTAAATAATGATACGAAAACTGGCGCCATTCGGTCATATGACATTCCCCCGTCGACAGCACACCCGCCGAATCTTTCGACACGGCCCCGACTTTAGAGTGCCTTGTGACCGATGTCGCGCCGGAGGGTTTTTCCGTTGAACTGAATGACATCGGCGGCGGCGTACGCCCGGTCGAGTGCCTGTTCGAGGGAGGTGCCGTAACCGACAACACCGAGCACGCGCCCCCCGGCCGTTACAAGGGTCCCGTCCTCCTGCCGACCGGTCCCGGCATGGATCACGTTCACATCCGGCATCTGCTCCGCCTGCTCGACACCGGTAATCTCGAATCCCGTCTCATAGCTCACGGGATAGCCTTCTGAGGCGAGAACGACGCAGGCGGCATGGCGCGCCGCGGCTCGAATCGACACGTTTCGTAATTCGCCGCTGGCGGTCCGTGCAAGAACTTCTGCCACGTCGACGTCGAGGAGCGGGAGCACGACCTGCGCCTCCGGATCGCCAAACCGGCAATTAAACTCAACGACCTTGGGCCCCTCCTCCGTCAACATCAGACCGCAGTACAGCACACCGGCGTAGGGCGTACCTGCGTCCGCCATCCCTTTCAACGTCGGTTCGATGATCTCCCGACACACGCGGGTCAATAGCGGTCCGTCGACCATCGGCGCCGGAGCATACGCCCCCATTCCTCCCGTATTGGGCCCTGTTCCTCCGTCACCGATCGCCTTATGATCCTGAGAGGGAGGCAGTAACACGTAGTGTTCGCCATCGGTCACGGCAAACACACTCGCCTCGACACCCTCCATGAACGACTCAATCACGACCTGGTCTCCGGCGGCACCGAAGTCTTTATCTTCCACGATCCGCTCGAGCGCCGAACGCGCTTCTTCGAGCGTCGCACAGACAATCGCGCCTTTGCCCCCGGCCAGCCCGCTCGCCTTGACGACAACGGGCGCACCGGTCTGGCGAAGGTATGCAGAGGCAGCCTCAATTTCGCCTGATTCAAACACACGAAAATCCGCGGTCGGGACGCCGTGCTCTCGCATGAATGCTTTCGCAAACGCCTTGCTACCCTCCAGCCGTGCCGCGGCCCCGGTCGGACCGAACGCCGGAATGTCATTTTCCTTAAGACGATCCACCAGGCCGTCGACAAGGGGCCGCTCCGGACCGATGACGACGAGATCGATCTCATGCTGAGCGGACCAGTCGACCACCGTATCCGCGTTTCCCGTGTCAAGCTCCACATTCTCGGCGTTCTTCGCCGTCCCCGGATTGCCCGGAGCAGCGAATAGAGACTGAACACGGGGACTCTCCGCCAGTGCATTCACGAGCGCGTGTTCGCGTCCGCCACTGCCGATGACAAGGATTCGCATACGGTCTTTGCTGTTCGTTGGGTCGAAAGTTGATTAGCTTATGCGCCGGAACCAGTCGGGGACTCCCCCGGCTACATTCATGTACAAACGGTGTCGGCCTACACCGATCACGTTCCCGAATATAGCCGTCGTCCTCCTCTTTCTCACCTCCCTCTGCCTGTGAAACGCAATCTTCGTCTGATCGGATCGTGCGACGCATCGACGGGGTCGATCGATCGGCGGTACGGACCGATCCGTCCAGCACGCATCGTCCTTGCTCTCGTGCTGACCGTGGGCCTGCTACTGACCACGCCGCGGGAAACCGTCGCGCAGAACGAGCCTGAGCGTGCGGAAATGGCAGACGAATCGCAGCGGGGCGACACGGAGACCTGGCTCAATCTTCGCCCGTACGTCCTCGACCTGTGGGGGCCCCGAGCTGGGATCGGTGCCGGACTGGGCCTCGTCGTTAACGAGGCGTTCGCAGAAAGTGACGAGTTCCTGTTAACGGTAGCTCCAGCGCTTCATGAACGCGTGTACACGCTGTCTTACGCCTCTGGAGGCACCCCGCCGCATGGTGAGCAGGATCATCGCGTGCTGCTGGTATCGGCTCGGCACGCATACACGACACGGGACTGGTTCTATGGATTCGGCCCGGCGTCCGCGCCGACCGCGAGAACGGCCTTCACCCTTCGAACTTTTCAGGGGAGTGCGCGACTCGGCCAGCACGTCCTCGGGGACCGTCTTTTTCTCCAGGCCCACGGACGCGTCGAACACTACCGCCTGACCGACGCCAACCTGCCAAATCCCGGGGACGCGACCGCGGAGGATCAGCCGGCGGTCACGGCGGCTGCGGCTTACGGAGCAACCGCCGTCCCGTTACGGACGACCGGTGCCGTCCTCGGCCTTGACGCCCAGTACGACCGGCGCGACCGCGCGTACCAGACGCTTCGTGGGGTGCTCCTGCAGGGCACCGCCGAGCGGTGGATACCGGTGGGGGGAACGACATTTTCCTTTTTCCGCACGGATCTCGGGATCCACGCGTGGATCCCGATCACCGGGTCGCACCGGATTGCGCTCCACGGTCGCATCGCGCGCTTGATCGACATCAACGGCGTGGATGACCTCAGTGGGCGGCTCCCGCACATCGTCACCCCTGTGGTGGACGGGCGGCAGGTTCCCGGCTTCCTCCGCGACCGGTACACGGGAAACGATGCCGTCGTCCTGGGCGCGGCCTACGAATTTCCTATCACCAACATCCTCGCGTTTAACGTCGAGGGGTATGCTGGCGTGCAGGCTGCGAGCGTTTATGACGACGTCACGACGCAGTTTGAGCTTGCCTTCGATTCCTCCACTCGCATCAGCCCAGACCGGGACACGTATCCCCTCCGCCCCGCCGCCTCGATCGGTCTCCGTGTGGGACCACAGTTCCGCGATCAGTCGTATGTCGACGTGGCTGTGGGCGTCGGCCCGGACGGGTTATCCGCGGCCCGCATATCTTTCGTCCAGCGGCTAAATCGCGCACGCCCCCCGCACCATGCGTCGAACCGGTGGCGGCGTTGAGCGAGTCCCCACGTCACATTTGTCCGGCGCTGTGAATGGACGCCGGCATCCCCATAGAATTTCCTCTACGTACAGGTCGCCTCTCGAACGCCGTGGATGCAAGCGAATCGACCGGCGAGATGCCGGCATGGTCGGCCCGCGCTATGTCCTCCGGTGTACGCGGCCATCTGAAACGAATCGCACGTCTACTTCTCGGCGTCGGCCTCGTGGTCGCGCTGGTCCTCTACGTGGACGTCGATTCGTTCTGGGGCACGCTCCAAACGGGCGACGCGTTCTGGCTCGCCGTGGCTGCGATACTCGTGGTGCCCAACGTGTGGCTGGACGTCTGGTCATGGGGCGTCGTCGTCCGGCGCCTGATCGAAAGGGTCTCGGATCGACGGCTTCTTCAGGCGACCCTTGCCGGCTACGCCGTCGGCTTCTTCACACCCGCACGGGTCGGGGAATTCGCGGGCCGTGCGCTGATGCTCGGCCGGGGCAATCCGTGGGACGTCTCGCTAACCGTCTTCACCCAGCGCATGGCCGACATGCTCGTCGCCGTAAGCGTCGGGTTTGGCGCGATGGTGTGGGCCCGAATCACCAGCGTCATCGGAGCAGGATGGGACGTGGCACTGACGGCCGGCGGCATCGTGATGCTCGTCCTAACCGCCGGCCTGATCTGGCCCTGGGCGATCGACCGCATCGGCCGACGCCTGCTTCCGAACGCCTCCTCGATCCACCAGCGAACCGCCCTCCTTGATCGGCTTCACCGCCGCACGCGATCCCGTCTGGTCCTGGGATGCTTTCTTCGATACCTTACCTTCGCCGGACAGATGGCCGTCCTGGTCTACGCCTTCGCGCCAGACTCTGACTGGCCGATTCTCGTTGCTGGTGCAGGGTTAATGTATTACTTTAAGTACCTCATTCCCTCGCTCACCCTTCTCGATGTTGGTATCCGGGAAGGTGCGGCGGTCCTCGTGTTCGGCTGGCTCGGCGTGTCTGAGGCAGCGGCATTGAATGCCGCCCTCATGGTGTTCATGTTTAACATTACGCTGCCCGCAGCGGTCGGAGCGCTCTTCCTGCGGAGACCACCGCCCTCCTTCGACGAAGAAGCGGCACGGGTCGACGTGCCAGGAGTAGAGACTTCAGGCGATACCTTACGTGATTCATCCTCCACCTGAAGGGGCTTATCTTCCGGTTAAGGTGAAGGATGAGTACCGCCGATATCAACCACTCGCCTTTGTCCCTGTCACGTTGCTCTCGGCAGTTCAGGGTCAAGGCCGGTCGCCTTCTTTTCCATTATCCTTCCTGACGTTCATGCCCGACACGCTCTTCTTTCTTCTTGCCGGTCTGCTCGGTCTCCACGTTCTCCTCGTTGGGGCGGCCGGCATCGGGTGGCGACGAACGGTGCATGCTGCGGCGACCTTCGACGACCCAACGACCTGGCCGTCCGTGTCGGTGCTGATTCCTGCACGCAACGAAGCGGACGGAATCGAGAGCTGTCTCCGGAGCGTCCTCGCGAACGAGTACCCTGGTAGGATGGAAGTGATCGTTATCGACGACGGCTCGGAGGACGGGACCCTCCACCGGGCCCGCCAGGTCCGTGCGAATGCCGAGGCACGGGTTCCGGCAGAGGTGGGAACCGATGCGCACCCCGTGGATGGCGAACAGCCGGAAGCCCCGACGTTGCGCGTGCTGACGTCCGACGACCGCCAGGCCGGACACCCGGTGCGCCACAAGTCGGCTGCCCTCACGCAGGGCGTCGACGAGAGCCGGGGGGAGGTCATTCTGACCACGGACGCTGACTGCACCGTCGGGCCAGGGTGGGTTCGCACCATGGTCCGCCGCTGCACCGAGGAGCGACCGTTCGTCAGCGGGCCGGTTCGTTTCGACTGGCGTGAAAAATGGTTCGATCGTGTGCAGGCGCTGGAGCTGATCGCCCTCGTGGCGTTCGGCGCGGGTAGCATCGGCGCGCGGTTTCCCACGATCTGTAATGGCGCGAACGTGGCAGTCCATCGTAGCCTGCTTGAAAGCTACCGCGCAGACTCCACGGTTGCAGCGGATGAGCTGCTCCTCCAGCACGTCGCATATCGCACGGATCGAACGGTTGCGTTTGAAGCAAGCCCGAAGGCCGTCGTCGACACCGCCTGCGAGGACACCGTCTCCGATTACCTGGAGCAGCGAAAGCGCTGGGCATGGATGGGAACGCGATATCCGCACGTCGTCCCCTCGGCGGTCGCCGCCTCACAGTGGACCCTTCACGCCGTCCTGGTCGTCGCGCTCGTCGGCGCCGTCGTATTCCCTGCGTGGCAGCCCATCGTGATCGGCGCCGTGCTCGTAAAAATGGCAGCGGACGGGTTCCTCGTGGCTCCCGCGGTGCGCCATTTCGACCAGGGCGATCTCACCCGGACGTTCATCCCAGCCTCCCTCCTCTGGGTCCCGTCGGTCTTCGTGATCGGCATCCTCGGGACGTTCGGCACCGTTCACTGGAAAGGTCGACGCATCGAATAGCGTACCTGCCACCGATGGTTCACCCCGGACGGACCGCGCAACAAAGAGACTGAACGGGACGGTCAACAATCCGATCGCGCCACTCCCTCCGTTCAGCGTTCCCGAATTTTTCGACCTCGATCTCATGCTTCGCGACGCCATTCCCTATCTCGCGACCCACGGCCTCCGCCCGTTCCAGCGGTTTTTTCCCGATATGCTCTGGCGTATGGACGTGCCGGAAGGAGATCGAGTGGCATACCTTACTTTTGACGACGGCCCGCATCCAAAAATTACGGGGCGACTCCTCGATGTTTTGGAAAAGCACGGCGCGCGGGCGACGTTTTTTCTCGTCGGCGCAAATGCTGAAAGCCATCCGCAGCTCGTGAAAGACCTGTCTGCCGCTGGGCATGCTGTCGGGAATCACACGTTTACCCACCCCGATGCGTGGACTCTTTCCGCCTGCGACCTGACGGGCGAACTGGACCGTACTACACAGTCACTGGAGCAGATCGTCGGCCGGCACGTGCGCGTCATGCGTCCTCCATACGGGCATCCGACCGGGACGATGCGCCGGTGGTGCGACGCACACAGGCAACGAATGGTGATGTGGGATGTGATGCCCGGAGACTATCTCCGAACCGCAACGCATCGGGATGTCGAACGCTTTGTAGTACGCCACACACGGCCCGGGTCGATTATCGTCCTGCACGACAACCCGATCTGCGAAGACCTTACCCCGAGGGCTCTGGATAACATGCTGTCGGATCTGACAGCCGAGGGCTGGAGCTTCCCCGCTCTTTGATGCATTCGCCTTAATGAAGACGGCTTTTTATGCAATAACGGCAATGGCTGCCTGCATCCGGCCTCCCGCACTCGTATATTTACGGCGCACACATCCGGCCCCTTTGGCCGCCAGCCGTCGTCAATCTTTGTCCGTCCCCTTCACGGTTCATGACTTTTGTGCTGTCCCGTCGCGTCGCCACAGTAGCACTCGCCTGCGCCATCTACGTGGCGCTGACGACGTCTTCCGTCCTCGCACAAAAAGGCTCGACGAAACCCAGCAAGTCCGCAGCCGCCACATCGCAAACGGTGTCCTCCCTGCCGCCCGACATGGACTCGCTGTTTATCCAGGCCGAGGCGGCAATGATGGCGGAAAATCACGCGACGACCGTTCGAAATATGAAGGAGGTCCTTCGGTTTCAACCGGAAAACGCGGGCGCCCACTATCTGCTTTACGAGGCCTACCTCGAAACCTTCGAGTACGAATCCGCCGCCCAGGCCCTGCGCGCAAGCATCCGTCACGGCAACCGGACGCTGAACGCCCAACACAGGCTGGCCGTGCTGCTTCGCTACACCGGGGAGATCGACGAAAGCCTGACCCGTCACAGGCAGCTTCTAAGCGACCACCCTGACAATGCGATGCTTCGATCGAGCTACGCAGAAACGCTCGCCGCAGCCGACCGGGCGGAGGCTGCAATCGACGAAGCGCGCATCCTCGCCCGGATGCACCCGGATCGCTCGATGGTCCGAAAACGCGCGGTGGAGATCTTCTGGCGAACCGGTGCGCGCGACGAAGCCTTTGATCTGGCTCGAGAAAACGCAGACCACTTTCCGCGGGACCCGATCATGATTGGTCAGCTCGCGGACCTCCACCTCCGCACCGGCAATCTGGAGGCCGCGCGGTCGGCACTCGAACAGATGCAATCCGTGATTCGCCGAAAACGGGGCTGGGCGAACGTGGTGGTCTACGCAAACCTGGGGTACGTGAAGGCCAAAACGGGGCAGCCCGCCGAGGGCCTTCGGATGATCCGCCGCAGTCTCGAGCTCTCGGCCGAAAATCCTTACGCGCACCGGAATCTCGGCGTCGCCCTTCTCGCGCTGGATCGCCGAGATGAAGCCTGTGACGCCTTTCGGGCAGCGATCGACCAGAACTACGATACTGCCTTTCCCGCCTCGATGCAGTTCGGGGTTCACCCGGCGGACCTCATAAAAGAGCACTGCCCGTAGCCATCCGAACGGGGGTCGCCACGTCCTACGTTTCCCGTGCACGGCCCTGCTCCCAGTGTCTGCAGTAAATAAGCGCACGTGCCAGATAAGCGGCCCGGCCGAAGGGAGCGCGTGCCACTTCACCAACGTGCATGAGAATCACACGAATCGACGCGCCAGGTATGAAACATTCGTAACGACTGAGTATCATTGCTGTGTCGGAGGCAACGAGTTTCCGGGCCCAAATGACAGGCGTCTTCCTCCCTTTGCGAAGAGACGCGCGTCTAACGCCCCGGCCGCCTCGACGTATCGATGGAACGGACGATCTTACTAGCACACCAGGCGCTACTACATATGACTGCTCCCCGACCACTGACGAACGATCCTTTTAGCGCGCGCGATACCTTTGACACCGGGTCGGGCAGTGCCTATCTGTACCGCCTGCAGACGCTCGCCGATGAAGGCTACGATATCGACCGTCTCCCCTTCTCCATTCGCGTGCTTCTGGAGGCGCTCCTCCGCGAATGCGACGGAGAGATGATCACGACGGACGACGTGAAGCGGCTCGCCGGCTACGACCCCACAGGACCGGACGAAGCCGAAATCCCGTTCGTCCCCTCCCGCGTGCTGCTTCAGGACTTCACCGGCGTCCCGGCCGTCGTGGACCTCGCCGCTCTTCGGTCTGCGATGGAACGACTCGGCGGAGACCCGAACGAGATCAATCCGCAGGTTCCCGTCCACCTGATCATCGACCACTCCGTTCAGGTCGACCACTTCGGCACCACGGAAGCGGTCAAGCTCAACTCCGAACTCGAGTTCAAACGGAACCGCGAGCGGTACGAGTTTCTCCGCTGGGGCCAGCAGGCGTTCGAGAACTTCCACGTCGTGCCGCCCGCCAGCGGCATCTGCCACCAGGTGAATCTGGAGTACGTTGCCCGCGGCGTCTGGACGCGCCCAACCGACACAGGCATTGACCTCGCGTATCCCGACTCGCTCGTCGGGACCGACAGCCACACCACGATGATCAACGGCCTCGGCGTGCTGGGCTGGGGCGTCGGCGGCATCGAAGCGGAGGCCGCCATGCTCGGCCAGCCGATCTACATGCTGATGCCGGAAGTGGTCGGCTTCGAACTGACCGGCGAACTGGCAGAGGGCGCAACGGCGACGGACCTCGTCCTGACCGTCACGCAGATGCTCCGCAAGTACGGCGTGGTCAGCAAATTCGTGGAGTTCTTCGGCTCCGGTCTGCAGAACATGACCGTGCCCGACCGGGCGACCATCGCCAACATGGCGCCGGAATACGGAGCGACGATGGGCTTCTTCCCGATCGACGACGAAACACTGGATTACATGCGGCGCACGAATCGCTCGGAAGAGCAGGTTCAGCTCGTCGAACGCTACTGCAAGGAGCAGGGCCTCTTCCACACGCCGGACACGGAGACGCCGGAGTTCGTTGACACGCTCGAACTCGACCTCGGTGAGGTGACGCCGAGTGTGGCCGGACCGAAGCGTCCCCAGGACCGCATCACGGTCCCTGAGTTGCCGGCCGAGTTCAAGGAAAGCCTGACCCGGGAAGCAGGACCGATCGGCTTCGGCCGGGACGAATCCACGTACGACGCGACGGGCACCTACGATAACGGCGAAGAAGAGTACGACCTGCGCCACGGCGACGTGGTGATTGCAGCCATAACGAGCTGCACCAACACCTCAAACCCATCCGTCATGCTCGGCGCCGGCCTTCTCGCCAGAAACGCCGTCGAGAAGGGCCTTACCGTCCAACCTCACATCAAGACCAGTCTCGCGCCGGGTTCGAAGGTAGTGACGGACTACCTCGTCGAGGGCGACCTCCTGCCTTCCCTTGAGAAGCTCGGTTTCTCGACCGTCGGATACGGCTGCACGACGTGCATTGGGAACTCGGGCCCGCTCCCTGAACCCGTCGAGAAGGCCATCAAGGAGGGCGATCTGATCGTGAGCGGCGTGCTATCCGGCAACCGAAACTTCGAGGGCCGGATCCACTCCCTCGTTCAGGCCAACTACCTCGCCTCACCGCCCCTGGTCGTTGCCTATGCCCTCGCCGGCACGGTCGACATCGACCTCACGTCCGACCCGATCGGCACGGACCAGGACGGAAACGACGTCTTCCTCGAAGACATCTGGCCGGCGGCCGACGAGATCAAGACCATGATCGAAGAGGTCGTCAAGCCCGAGTTTTTCAAGAACGAGTACGACGGCATCGAGGAGTCCAACGAGACCTGGAACAATATCAAGATCCCGGAGGGATCGGTATACGCCTGGGACGAGGACTCCACCTACATCCAGGAGCCGCCGTTCTTCATGGACATCTCGCCAGAGACGCCGTCAATCAAGCCGGTCGAGGGCGCGCGCGTTCTCGTGAAGGCTGGCGAGTCCACGACGACGGATCACATCTCACCCGCTGGTTCGATTCCGGAAGACTACCCCGCTGGCAAATACCTCAAGGAGCGCGGCGTGAAGCCCTATCAGTTTAATTCCTACGGGGCGCGGCGCGGTAACCACGAGGTGATGATGCGCGGGACGTTCGCCAACATCCGCATCAAGAACCAGCTGGTCCCCGGCACGGAAGGCGGCGTCACGAAGTATCTTCCGACCGGCGAAACGACGACCGTGTTCGATGCCGCGATGCAATATAAGAACGACGGCACCCCGCTCGTCGTCCTCGGCGGCAAGGACTACGGCATGGGCTCCAGCCGCGACTGGGCCGCGAAAGGCACCATCCTGCTCGGCGTGAAGGCGACTATCGTGAAGAGCTACGAGCGGATCCACCGCTCTAACCTCATCGGGATGGGCGTGCTTCCGCTTCAGTTCCAGGATGGGGAAGGCCCGGATGAGCTCGGCCTCGACGGCACAGAGACGTTCGATATTCCGGTCGACGACGCCCTTCAACCAGGTCAGGAGATCAAGGTCACCGCAACGAAGGAAGACGGCACGGAGATCACGTTTACGGCGATCAATCGTTGCGACACGCCCGTCGAGGTGGAGTATTACCGTCACGGCGGCATCCTCCACTACGTCCTGCGCAACTTCCTGAACCAGTCGATGGCGATGGCCTGACCGCCTCGTCGAGCCTACTCAGCAGACGCTTCGTCTCCCCCGTCTGGACACGCTCCGGGCGGGGGTTTTGTATGGGGAATTTGGAATGACGAATGGTGAATGGGGAATTGGGAATGGTGAATTGGGAATGGTGAATTGGGAATGGTGGACATTATTCCTGCCGTCTGTTGCTCTGGGTGGAAAATCTCGATCAGATGGTGCCTATTGTCTTCGGGACATACGGCGTAATTCAGGATCCGTCAGTCCTCCACGGCGCGGCGCCGACACCGTCTGTCGATGAGCCGGAACCGCGACCGGTCGCCTTGCTACGTATTTCCGGCCGAATACACAACGGCGTGGCGCGTTCCTTGTGGCATGCCCGCACGCCAGGGATCTGATCATATACGTATCCAACTATCGTGAACACCCCGTCTCCCTACCGTTCTCTCCCCGGACTCCTCACGATCGTGCTTCTTGTGCTTGCCCTCGCATCGCCCGCATCCGCGCAGGACCTTCTGACCCAGGCCGAGAAAGCCTACGACGCTCAGCAGTATCGGCAAGCCATCAGCCTCGTCGACAGCCTCGTGACGCTCGACACCCTGAACATCAACGACGATGTACCCACCGGACTCCGCGTTGAGGCAGAAGCGCATCGGGCGCTCAACGACTCGGAGGAGGCCCTCGAGGCGCTGGACGAGGCCCTCAACCGGGATCCGTTTTTCGCCGGGGCCTATGAACTCAAGGCCAGGATCCTCACCGACCAAGGCGATTACGTCGAAGCGCAGGCTGCAGCGGAGGAAGCGGCCCGGCTGGAACCGCAGAGCCAGAACGTGCAGGTCCTTTTCGCCAACATCAAGTTTCAGACAGAGAGCTATGGCGCGGCGATCGACACCTACTCGAAGGTTCTCAGCCTGAACCCGACCAACGTTGAAGCTCTTCTCAATCGCGGACGCGCTCATTTGAAGCTCGGTCGGCTCGAAAGGGCTTATTTTGACGCCGTCGACGCAATCGAGATCGTCCCTGACCGACCGGAGGCGTACCGAATCAAGGGAGAAGCGGAATTTAGGGCCCGGCAATTCCAGAACGCCGTCAAGACCTACGGCACGCTGATTCAGACGCTCGAAGCCAGCGGCGGCACCGCCCAGTCCATCGCGACCGCCTACAGCAACCGGGGCCAGGCCCGATTTAACCTCGGCAACATGGACGCAGCCATCACCGACCTGAACCAGGCCATCCAGATCGACCCAGATTTCGCCGTGGCGTATCGAACGCGCGGAATGGCGTACGGACGCAAGGAGCAACGCGACCCCGCGTGCCGAGACTTCTCACGGGCTCTCGAGCTCGGGTTGGACGATCCGTTCAAGAGTGAGGTGGAGGAGATTGCGAACTCGTACTGCGCTGCTCCGTAGCGGCCCGGCGTGCGGCGTACAACCTACTCGTCGGCCGTCTCCGCTGGTATCGGCGGGGTCGTCGGAGACGCCAGAACCGTGTCAATCAAATCCTCGTAGGCGACACGGTATTTTTGGTCGCGGTAGAGGTGGTTATGACCCATACTGTCGACAATAACGAGGTTCTTCGACGCCGCCGCCGACTCGTCGAACAGGTCTCGCGCCATCTCCGGTCGCGTCACCTGATCCTCCTCCCCGGCCAGGATGAGGAGCGGAAGATCCAAAGCACGGACGGCGTCAACGTTGCTTTCCCCCTGCAGCGATTCCGCGACGTCGAAGTTCACGAAAAGGCGGACGAACCACGGCGCCAGTCCGTCAATCCAGTCCTCTACGTTCGTCGCGGGATTTTCAAGCACGACGGCTGAGACCGCCCGCTGCGACGCCGTATGCGATGCCATGAACGTTCCGAGGGAGTGCCCGTGCACGATCAGTTCTTCGGAGGGAATGTCGAGCGAGTCCACGGCGAACGTATGCATGCGCAGCGCATCCTTTTTGAATGCCTGGACGGCAGGCGCTCCACTGCTCTTTCCGTACCCGCGGTAATCGAACATCAGGACGTCCAGCGGGAGATCTGTCAGCGCCTCGACGTAGCCCCTTGACTGAACGAGATAGAACCCGTTTCCCCCGAAAAACAGCACGGTGCCGCGGGCATTCTGACGCTCCAGGTGCCAGGCGTTGAGTTGAACGGAGTCGCTGTCAACGTAGTATTCGGTAAGAGTGACGCCCTCCTTCTGGAAGGTGGACGGCGTAATCGACGGTTTCGGTAGAAACACGTCGGTTTCATTGATTCGGATTGTCGTGCACCCGGCGAGGGCAGCACCGCCCACGCCAACGGCGACGAGCACAAGAAACCCGATCAGGAGCGTACGAGGGGAAGGCATAGAGCGCGTCAGGGATCTGGAACAGCACACAGTGCATGCTTTCGACGCACACCGTCGTTCCCGGTTGTGCGCCTCCTGCAACACTTACTAAAAACATTGCCCGGCGTCTCCGTGCGGGTGCGACATGCACGCAGAGGAACTCCGACAAAGTGCCTCCACGTCGCTACGCAGATCAAATGGCGGGCGCGTCCGAACCGGGTATTATCCGAAGGGCGTTTTCGACCACCTCAATCCGCACCGGTCCCTCCGTCCAGAGATCCCCGTCCACGTTAAACTTCAGTCCGGGCGCGGACCGGATCCGGGCAGAGACGACGGAGCGAATATCCACGAGGTCATGCTCGTCCCATGAACCCGCCATGAGGCGCGTGCCGGCTCCGGCGAGTTCCGGCAGCGACCCGGCGCGGAGGACGACCAGTTCCATGCGCCCGTCAGTCAGCTTCGCGTGCGGTGCCACGGCCCGTCCCCCACCGATTGTTCGTCCGTTGGAGCAAATCACGTTCACCGTTCGTCCGCGCCACGTCTGCTGTTCTCCCGCCGCCTCCGACCGGTACTGAATGACCGTTTCGTACTCCGGTACGCTCGTCGCCAGCTCTGCTGCTCCCAGTACGAACGCGAGCGGTCCCCACCGGTCCTTTTGCTCTCGGGTAATGACTTCGTCCACCTCCCCGCTGAACCCGCCCGCGGCTGCATTCACAACCCAGCGCGGTCCGGCATCCGGCGCATCTGTGTCCGCCCGGAGCACGTCGATCGGCTGTGGCGATGCCCGAAGCGCTCGACCGAGGGCGTCCGCCGGCTGGGTCGGGCATCCGATGCTTCGGGCGAAGTCGTTGCCCGTCCCCAGTGGACACAGTCCGAGCGCAGGTATCTGGCCGGGTGCGTCTGCGTCGGTCGTCTCAAGCAGGACGCTCGCAGCGAGATGCAACGTACCGTCGCCTCCGGCGGCGACGACCCGATCCACACCCTCATCGACCCACATGCGAATCACGTCCCGCGCCTCGCCTGGCTCCCTCGTCACGGCCAGGTCTGCCTCCGGCTCATCGCGAACCCACGAGCGAACGGCTTCCTTCGCCTCTGCCGCCGTTTGATGGTTGAGCAGAACTCGCATCGCCATGGCTCGTCTCCATTGATGATCGGACGGGGGTAGCCGTCGGTGCCAGCGGCCGCACGGGGCCCGACACGCGCGGTGGCGTCTTCACGACCGGTGGGCGACCTCCGTTCGCGGGGCCCCTTTTTCGTACCACGGATTCTCCTCCAGGTCGACCCGGCCCGCATAGGCGGCGCTGTACCGAACGTAGTTTTCAGCGTACGTCCCGATCGACGCCACCTCCTCATCGGTCAGCTCTCGAACGATCTTCGCCGGACTCCCCAGCACCATCGATCGTGGAGGGATCTTGGTTCCGCCCGTCACCAGGGCCCCCGCGCCGACGATGCTGTTCGTCCCGACGACGGCATGATCCATGACGGTTGCCCCCATCCCGATGAGCACACGGTCCTCGATCCGGCATCCGTGAATGATGGCGCCGTGGCCGACCGTGACGCGATCTCCGATCTCGGTTGGCGCCGTGTCGTGCGTGACATGCACAACCGTGTTATCCTGAATATTCGACGCCTCCCCGATACGGATCCAGTTCACGTCTCCGCGCACCGTGCAATTGTGCCAGATGCTCGCGGTGGCGCCGAGCGTAACGTCGCCGATCACGACGGCCGTCTCCGCGATGTAATTCGTTTCGTCGTACTGCGGCGATGTACCGAGGAAAGACCGGGTCATGGCTCTGGGTGGCTTAGATGAGGAGTTCGGGACCAAAATAGGAGTCCGTGATAAAAGAGGCGGACGCGACCGGGCCGCCGAAACGAGCATCCGCTCAATCCTCGAGCATCCGACGTAGTTCGTTCAGTTTCATGAGCGCCTCGATCGGCGTCATCCGGTCCGGGTCGACGTTGCGAAGGCGCTCTTTTAACTCTTCCGCGACGGGATCGGGTTGCGCAAACAGGTTCATCTGATTGACGCGACTCTCCTCCAGGGACGGGACGGCATCAGCGTCTGCTCTTCGAGCGTCGACCTCTTCTTCATCACCGTCTGGCGATTCTCCATCACGGTGAACAGCCAAGTCCTGGCTCTCGAGATGGATCAAAATCTCGCGGGCCCGCCCGATGACGGGCGCCGGCAGGCCCGCCATTCGCGCAACCTCGATCCCGTAAGAGTGATCCGCCCCTCCCGGCACCAGCTTCCGCATGAAAATGATCTCGCCTTCGTGCTCCGCCACCTGGATCCGGTAATTCCGGACGCGTTCCAGGCGATCGGCCATTGCGTTCAACTCGTGGTAGTGCGTCGCGAAAAGGGTTCGCGCGGCCACCTCCGGGCGTTCATGGAGATACTCGACGAGGGCCCACGCAATGGACAGCCCGTCGAACGTGGACGTACCCCGCCCCACCTCGTCCAGCAGGATGAGCGAGCGCGCGGTGGCGTTGTTCAGGATGTTCGCCGTTTCATTCATCTCCACCAGAAACGTGCTTTCACCCGCCGCGAGGTTATCGCTCGCGCCGACGCGCGTAAAGATACGATCCACGACGCCGATCGATGCCGCCTCCGCGGGGACGAACGCCCCAATCTGTGCAAGCAGCACGATCAGTCCAACCTGACGCAACGCGACGCTCTTCCCGGCCATGTTAGGCCCCGTGATGATCAAGATCTGGTCATCGTCCGGATTCAGCGACACATCGTTTGGGATGAAGCGCTCGCCCGTCGGCAGCGTTCGCTCTACGACGGGGTGACGGCCGTCCTCAATTTCGATCTGCAGCGAATCGTTCACCTCCGGGCGCACGTAGTCGTGCGCTTCGGCCACGTCGGCGAGCGCGACAAACACGTCCAGCTCCGACAGCCGGGAAGCATTCGACTGTAGCACACCCGTTTCTCCAGCGATTTCATCCCGCAGGTCCTGGAAGAGCTGGAGCTCCAGCGTCTCGATCTTTTCTTCGGCCGTGAGAATCTTCTCCTCCATCTCCTTCAACTCCGGCGTGATGTAGCGCTCGGAGTTCTTCAGGGTCTGCTTCCGGATATAGTCGTCCGGCACTTTGTCCTTGTGCGGATTCGTGACCTCGAGGTAATAGCCGAACACTTTGTTGAATCCCACCTTGAGCGACGGAATGTTCGACCGCTCGCTCTCCTGCGCCTCCAGTTCGCTCATCCATGCCTTTCCGTCCCGAGCGATGGATCGGAGTTCGTCCAGCTCTTCGTCATACCCGTCGCGGATCAGGCCGCCCTCAGCAATCTTGGCCGGCGGCTCATCCACGATGGCGTCGTCGATCTTCTGAACAACGGCCGGACAGACCGTTAGCGCATCGGCCACGTCACCGAGCGTCGTGCTGTCGGATGCCTCGATGCGTTGCTTCAGCGGCGGGATGTGCGTCAGCGTCCGCTTCACCGCCACCAGATCGCGCGGCGTGGCGCGGGCCGTTGCAATCTTCCCGGCGAGGCGCTCAAGATCTCCCATCCGGGACAGATCGTTCCGTAGGTCATCCCGGAGGTCTCGGTCGTCCACGAGTGCATCCACGGCCTCCAGGCGCCACTGGATCGGCTCGACGCGGCGCAGCGGACGAACCAGCCACGCTCGCAGCTTCCGCCCGCCCATGGGCGTCTCCGTCCGGTCCAGAATGTCGACGAGCGTTCCGTCTCGTCCGCCGTCCTGAATCGTGGAGACCAGTTCCAGATTCCGCTTCGTCTGCGGGTCGAGCGCGATATGATCCTCATTCGCATACCGCTGCAAACGCTGGACGTGCGGCAGCTTTCCCTTTTGCGTCTCGCTGAGGTAGTGAAGTACAGCGCCCGCAGCCACCAAGCCGTGGTCCAGATCCTCGACCCCGAACCCCTTCATGGAGTGGGTTTCGAAGTGATCCAACAGCGTCTCCCGGGCGAAGTCCTCACCGAAAACCCAGTCCTCCTGGGTCGTCAGCGTGAATGGGCGGCTACGCAGCGCCTCGTTCAGCCGGTCCGTCCGCCGCTTGTCGATGATCACTTCTGACGGCGCCACGGTCTGAATGAGGCTCTCCAGTTCGGTCACCTCCGTTTCCGCGACGGCAAACTCCCCGGTCGTTGCATCCACGAAGGAAAAGCCCACCCGGTCGGCGTCCCGTCCGGTCCCGAAGTGAACGCCAGCCAGAAAGTTCGACTGCTTCGGTTCCAGCAGCTCGTCGTGAAACGACACGCCGGGAGTCACCACCTCGACAATAGCACGATCCACGACCGACCCGCTTGACTCGGAGGCGTCCTCCACCTGCTCGCAGATCGCCACGCGGAGTCCGGCCCGGATCAGCTTCGGCAGGTGCGAATCCAGCGAATGATGCGGAAAGCCGGCCATCGGGATGTCGTCCGCCTTTCCGTTGTTGCGCGACGTGAGCGTGATTCCGAGGATCCGGCTCACGGTCTGCGCATCGTCCTCGAACGTCTCATAGAAATCGCCCATTCGAAACAGGAGAACCGCACTCGGCTGCTCCCGCTTGATGTCGTAGTACTGCCGCATCAGCGGCGTCCGACCGCGCTTCTTGGACGTGGAGGATGAACTCATACAGATGGAGATGGCAATCGAAAGACAAATCACGGAGCGAACGCTAAATGTACCCTGCACCGCCCATGCAATTCAACCAGAGCCTCCGCAGTTTGAACGAAGTCTGCCGCTCAACGCCCATCCTGATTTCTCAACAACCAGAATTCGTGCTATCGTTCGGATCGGACAGGCGATCACGGGACGGGCATCTCGATGGGTTTGGGTGAAAACGGGGACACGTACTCCGCTCCGGCAGGCCCCGAACGTCATGCCCGTGCAGCCGCACACACGGGGCGCGTAACAAGCGACATCCTCCGCCAGGCCTAATCCCCCGAGCCCCCGCAGTGCGGTCTGCACACGACATGACCTCTCGCAAGCCGAACACGCTGACCTGTCGCGTCCATCGATACCGTTCGGCACGCCTGAATGTCATGCCGGACAATCGCCCGCACCGACGAAAAACCTACCACGGCCCAATCGATCCTGCCCGCAGATCGGTGACCGCAGATCGGTGACCGCACGTTAGAACCTGCAAGCGAGGCCAGGACAGGAGCCCGGGACAGAAGGCCGTTGCCTACAGTTCGATGACCGATACAGCCAGAACTTTCTCCTGGGCCTCGATGCGCTCCACGACGCCGTCGGTCGCGTCCCCGGTGAAGCGCATCGTCGCCACTGCAGCGCGCGCACCGGAGAAAATCTCGTTCTCCATCTCCTGGATATTCCACTCCGCCTTGCTCATCTCGTCGAGAACGCGCGCCAGGACGCCGACCTCATCGAGGTGGCGGACCGTGATCTGATGCGTGGCCGGACTTTGCGTCGCCAGGTTCACGCAATTCGGGACGTCGCCCGTCCGGCTGAACGTGTTGGCCACGCGCGCCGCCTCTAGCGCCGTCGCATCCTGCGCCTGCTGCGTCGAGGCGCCGATGTGGTGCGTGAGATATATGCTCGGATGCTCCGCGAAATCGCTCTCGAAGGACCCTCGCTTTTCCGCCGGCTCGCCTTCCATCACATCCAGACCCGCGCGGATGTCCCGCTCTTCAATCGCCCAGCGGAGCGCATCTTCATCGACGACCGCAGCACGCGTTGTGTTGATGAACAAGGCCCCCTTTGGCAGCGCCTCAAAAAACGCGCGATCCGCGAGATGATGCGTCTCGGGCGTGGAGGCTACGTGGAGGGATACGATGCTCGCACTTCGGGCAACGTCGACCGCGGACTCGCAGTAACCGATCCCCATCTCTTCAGCACGCTCCGGCGTCAGGGACCGGCTCCATGCCACCACGTCCAGGTCGAACGACTGGGCACGTCGAACCACTTCCTCCCCGATATTGCCGAGACCGACCACGCCGATCGTACGCCCCTTGAGGCCCTCCGCTTCCGCGTAGGTCTTTTTGTCCCACCGCCCCGCACGGGCGTCCGCGACGTTGTCCGGAATCCGCCGGTCGAGCGAAACGATCAGGCCGAGAGTCAGCTCGGCGACGGCCACGGAGTTTTTCCCGGGGCAGTTGGCAACGTAAATCCCACGCGCAGATGCGCCATCGACGTCGATCGTATCGTACCCGGCACCCGCGCGGACGATCAGCGACAGCGCCGGGCTCGCGTCGAGTGCCTCAGGCGTCACCTTTGTGGACCGAACGATCAGGATGTTCGGGCGCTCGGTCCGTAACGCTTCGACCAGCGCGTCTCCGTTCAGCGCGGCGTCGTCAACCACGTGGTGCCCCGCCTCTTCGAGCGCCTCCAAGCCAACTTCAGCGATATTATCGGCGACGAGAATGGTCATCAATCAACGGGTATCATCTGGAAAAAGAAGCGAGAGTCGTGGCGGACGGCGGATCTTCGCAACGAGGCAATCCGCAGCCCATCGCGACGGATCATTCTGCGCGCTGAACGTCGCCGGCAAAGTCGTGGACGAGAAGTCCGGAGCGCAGCTTGGGTTCGAACCAGGTCGACTTCGGCGGCATCAGATCCCCTTCATCTGAGACGTCAAGCAGTTCTTCGATGGCCGTGGGATACATCGAAATAGCGAGCGCTGCACGCCCATCGCGGACGCGCGTCTCGAGTTCGCCCGTGCCGCGAATCCCACCCACAAAGTCGATGTTCGCATCGCGCCGCGGGTCGGTAATGTCGAGCATGGGCTCGAGAACGAACTCCGACAGCCGTGCCACATCGAGCTGGTCAACGGAGCGATCCCCCTCGGACTCGGGTAACGCCATCCTGTGCCAGGCGCCATCGAGATACAGGCAGACGGTTCCCTTGGTCTGCGGGACAGGGTCGCTGACGACTCTCTCGATCTCATACGCATCGTTCAGTTGTGTCAGGAACGCCCCGGGCGACACCGGTAGATCGAAAACGACGCGGTTGTAGGCCATGATGTGCATCATGCCCATCGGAAACAGGACCGCAGGGAAAAACTCGTACTCGGGTGCGTCCGAATCCGCAGAAGCCGTGGATCCGCCACGGTAATGCTCGGCTGCGCGACTCGCCGCCTTGCACCGGTGATGACCGTCCGCGACGTACAGATTCGGAACGCTGCCGAACGCGTCTACCAGCGCGGCCGGGTCGGCTACACGCCAGATCGTATGCTGCACTCCGTCTTCCGCCGTGAAATCGTACAGCGGCGTGTCCTGCATCGCCGCTCGCATCTCCGTCTCGACCGCCGGATCGTCCCGAAAGGTCAACATAACGGGCTCTGCGTGCGCCTGCTGCTCCACGATGTGGCGCGTTCGGTCGTCTTCCTTTACCGGTCGCGTTTTCTCGTGCTTCAGGATAACCTCATTGTCGTAGTCTTCGACCGAGACGCATCCGAAAATACCCGTCTGCTCGCGACCATCCATGATGAGGCGGTACACGTAGACCGACGGTCCCTGCTCCTGGAGCGTGTCGTCATCATTCACGAAGGCGCGAAGGTTCTTCGCTCCCTGCGCGTACACAGCGTCGGCATGCTCGTCGATTCCCTCCTCCAGGTCGATCTCTGGCCGGATCACGTGAAGAAAGCTCTTCGGCTTGCCTTCCGCCAGCTCACGGGCCTCTTCAGTATTAATGACATCGTACGGCACGGAGGCGATCTCCTCGACGTACGCGGGGTCGGGACGAACGGCGCGAAACGGGTGAAGCGTAGCCATGTGTGTGGGCGTTCGTGGGCAGATCCGAGAGGATGAAATGAGAGGCGGTAGCGGTTCGCAACCGCATCTGTGGTTTAGTATACAAGCAAGGCCGTAGACACGCACACGCCAGCGCCACCGCACAGAAAGTTAACAGCCAGGCCCGCTAAACACGTTAGGCCGCTTATGCACGTCAGGTCGCACGTCGCGACCCGACGGGGGACCCCGACCTCTTGAATCCCACCACCCGTTGAACGCCACGACCTCTGGTCTCTCTTCTTCGATTGATCGAGTGGACGAATACGAGGCGGATGGCTCAGAAACACCACTTCCGTGAGCGTTGTATTAATCCATGTTAATATCCAGATTTTGCAGAACAAGACCGGCGCCACAGGGTCTAAAGTGATCCGCGACGGAAAAAACGGGCGGAGCCCGAACAATCTGATACGAAGCGCGGAACCGAGATGCTGTCATGAAGCGTTCGGTAGGACGGTTGCGGAGAGCGACATTACCAATACATCGCGGGGTAGAGCAGCTGGTAGCTCATCGGGCTCATAACCCGAAGGTCGCAGGTTCGAATCCTGCCCCCGCTACCGAGCACAAGCAGTGCGAGAAGTACAGAGGGGCCGACGGTACTCCGTTCCTCTCCCACCGATGACGAGTCGGGCGGATGTCCGCCCGGTTCCTCCTCAACGGCACAACCATACATCGCGGGGTAGAGCAGCTGGTAGCTCATCGGGCTCATAACCCGAAGGTCGCAGGTTCGAATCCTGCCCCCGCTACAACGCACATGTTGTGCGATGACGATGTCGAAACGCATCGGTTCACCCGACTCATACCAGAGTGCGGGTGATTTTGATTGACATCGTGATAGGCGCCTTAGCGCAGCTTGTATCGCAGGGTTTCATCGCGAGCGCGCCGCCTACAAATCGACGACCCTTCACACGCGAAGGCTTGACTCGCACGGTTCAGTCGTCGTACCCTGTGCAACGCTGAAGCGAATGTATCGCTCGCTTGCGAACCACGAAGGTCCGGTAGTTCAGTTGGTTAGAATGCTGCCCTGTCACGGCAGAGGTCGCGGGTTCGAGTCCCGTCCGGACCGCAGTGGAGATCATTCTGAGGCTATCCGCGCCACCCTTCCACGTGAGGGGTGGCGTTTTTTGGTTCGGTGATGATCGCGGATCTACGGTCAGTTTTTTACCTACTATCTCAGCGACTCTGTATCGTCATCTCGTTCCTCCGCACGAAGAACCTTCCACGTACGCATGGTTGAGGCCGCAACAGAGTGGTTTGTGGTACAATCGCCTGTCCTTCAGGCCTTCCTGGCCGGGCTTTTCACGTGGACCGTGACCGCGCTTGGCGCGGCGCTCGTGTTCGTGACTCGCACCATTAACCGTCGTCTCCTCGACGCAATGATGGGGTTCGCCGCGGGGGTGATGATCGCCGCGAGCTTCTGGTCGCTGCTCGCGCCGTCGATCGACATGGCTGAGGCGCAGGGCGTTCCGTCCTGGCTGCCCGCGACCGTCGGGTTTCTCCTCGGCGGCATCTTTCTACGACTTGCTGACGCCATCCTCCCGCACCTGCACGTCGGCGCTCGCATGGAAGAGGCCGAAGGCATCCCGACGTCCTGGCGCCGCGCGACGCTTCTCGTCCTTGCTATTACCTTGCATAACATCCCCGAAGGACTCGCGGTCGGCGTCACGTTCGGCGCAGCCGCCCTGCAGATGGAGGTTGCGACCGGGGCGACGCTGGCTTCAGCCGTCGCCCTCGCAATCGGCATCGGTCTGCAGAACTTTCCAGAAGGGGTAGCCGTCTCGATGCCGCTTCGCGGAGAAGGCATCTCCGCCCCGAAAAGTTTCTGGTACGGCCAGCTGTCCGGCGTCGTCGAACCCATCTCTGCCGTCCTCGGCGCAGCTGCTGTCCTGAGCATCCGTCCCATCCTCCCCTACGCTCTGGCCTTCGCCGCCGGAGCGATGATTTTCGTGGTCGTCGAAGAGCTGATCCCGGAATCCCAGCGACACGGGAATACCGATCTCGCGACCATGGGAGCTATGGGCGGGTTCGCAGTCATGATGATGCTGGACATCGCGCTGGGATAGGCGCCTTTACGCGACCCCGACCCGACGGGGACCGGTTACTGCAACCCGTTTCCCTTCACAGCCATTGGCGGAAGAAACCACACCAGCCGCCCACTTCGAGACTGAACCTGCGACCATGAGCGAACCGATAGCTGAATACAGGCGATTGCCCCCGTTCGCATGTCCACCTGAGCGCCGGTCAGTCGCTGGATCACCGCGCCCCATGCCGGCTGGTGCCCCACCAGGAGTCCATTCCCATGGCCGCCGTTCATAGCACGGATCTCCTCCATGACCGTCTCCGGCGTTGCCTGGTACAGCCGGTCGGTCGACTCAATCGTGATGTCGGATCGATCGGCGCCCTGCATTAGGTGTTCCGAGGTCTCCCGCGTGCGGACGGCGGACGAGCACACGACGTGTGCGGGGACCTGCCCGATCCGCGCAAGATGCCGGCCCATGGCGACCGCATCTCGTCGTCCACCATCCGTGAGTTCACGCTGATGATCGTCCGCGTAGGCGGCTCCGCTCTCCGCCTGGGCGTGACGCTGAAGAAAGAGTACGCGCATGGATGTGGTTCAGGTGACAGGGAAACAGTCAGGAGCGTGGACGCTTACGGACCCATCAACCAGTCCCAGAGCGCCATGGCGCGGTCGATTTCCGCCGCTCGATCCTCGGTCAGGAGGAAGCCGTCCTCGATCAGGCGGTCAGCGGCTTCCCGAACGCGGGCCCGGTAGGCGTCTCTCGCCGGATACAGGTCCTCCACGGTCGGTCGGGGATCGGTATTGGCGGACGCGGCTGTGTCGGTCCGTGCCAGCGGTTTCATTCCGCCAAGGAAATCAGCCAGTTCGTTCGTCTGGTGCCGGGCGTCGCTCCGGAGTCGCCACGGCATCAACGTGGCAAGCGGGGCCTGCACGAACACCGACCGGATTCCCCCCATCTCGTTTCCAACGCTATCCACCTGCGGAACTCGCATGCCAAACGCGGGCCCAATGTGCGGCGGCTGATTGGTAATCACGCGGCTACGGTCCCATCGCGGACCGTAGTCCATACGATGCGCCGTGTGCACGACGCTCGGCGGCTCCACGCCCGCTCCTGCTGGAAACTGCAACGCTTCCACTGGCACGAGCGTGCCCGCCGCGACGGTTGGAACAGCACTCGGCGGCGGTTCGGTATCGTGATCGAGCCAGTTCGTCATGGCAACGAGAAGCGCACGGTAGATGGGCCGCGTGTCGATCGGATGGTCCGGCACAAACGTGGCGCTGTCGGGCGCCGGTGCGTCCGGGCGTTCTCCGGGCACATGCTGCGCCGAGGCAATGTGGTAGATCCGCTCGCCTGGAGCCAGCGCAACATCGGCGGTCCCATCCGGCGTCGTGTGTATGAGGGACGCTGCCCGACCGTAGTACTCGTAGCCCGTGTTGATGAACATTGCCCGAGGCGCATGATCGGCACGCTCGAGATGCGCGTAGAGCCCGTCGCGCTCAATACCGACGGAGTCGAACTGCGTCGCGGTCGAAAAGGGAAACAGGTCGGTCGGGTAAAAGAACGCCGAGTACCGATGACCGTCGCGCGAGGGCTGAGCAAATCGGTGGTTGAAGCTTCCCCTACCGCCCCCGGCCGTCAGGACCATCATGCCATCGAACGCCATCCGGCCGCCTTCCGTCGTGTTGAACCCATCGTACACGAACTGCCGGAGGAACCGGCCGGTCTGCGAAATCCCAAGCCCGAAGACGCGATCCACCGGAGCAATCGATCGCGTGTCGTACTTCAGATACGCAACGGCATCCCGGATCGCCGCCGCACCCAGGCCAACGACTGCAGGACGCGACGCGCGATACACGAGCTCGTAGATATCGCCGGGCTGGAATCCGCTCGTCAGAGTGATCTTTGTGCTGTCGCGTACGATCCGCGCCCCGACGGAGTCGACAACCGCACGACCGAACCGCCAGTCGGACCGAGGGACAACTTTGCGGTCGGCGTACCGTCCCGACCGCCGCGTCAGGACGTTATCTGGATGATCAAACCGTACCGGACGGTACGCCACGTGGGCGCGATGACCCAGGGACAACGTGAACGTAGTGTCATCGACAACCCAGTCGCTCCTGACGAGACCGGTGATCGGCGAGCCGTCCGAATGCTGGGCCCGGGGCACATGGAGCCGAAAGCGACCCTCGTTGCGTGGCACGTCCCACTGCCAGCCGAGCCACATCAACGTTAGCCCCTGACGAAGAAG
>NZ_DAXETW010000150.1:0-13400 GCF_051155795.1 Longibacter sp. | reverse complement strand
CTCTTGGAGAGTCGGCGTAGGAGCCTTTCGAACCCTGGATCGCTCGTCCAGTCTTTCAGACTGTTCCGAACTATACTTGCTACTCTACTGCGAATGGCCGGCGTGAATCGAACGGCCGTTTTTTCAATGACTCGATCGAGAATCCGACTTCTCCTAAACCGCTTCCATGCTTCTTTGAACCCTTGTGTAACCACTTGCTGCGCAAACCAGGCACCGAGAGCTATCGACGAGGATGAAATTGGGTCTGGCATTTAGTATCCAACTTTCAGTTGACAATATTTATCGTGATTAATAACGTTGTCAACCAATGGTTCCGACGTAACTTCACATAGACCCGCTATGGACGACGTACAGGGAGGTCGCATTCGGCAGTTTCGCATGGCCCGTGGGATGACGCAGCAGGATCTCGCGGACGCCACCGGCGGACTCGTCACGAAGCAATCCATCTCGAAATACGAACGCGGCAAGAGTCAGCCGTCGGTAAAGGTGCTGCGGGCGTTGGCGAACGCCTTCGACGTGAAGATCGCGGACCTGGCGCGCAAGCCGGACGCTGAGGTGGAGTTCATCGCGTACCGCAAAGGCTCGAAGCTCGGCAAGCGAAAGCAGGAGCAGATCCAGAGCATCGTGCTGCGCAAGCTGGAGGACCGCCTCCGCGTTCAGGACCTGCTTGGACAGGTGCGCGAAATCAATCTGCCCATCCGGCACTGGAACGTCACGTCGCCGAAGGATGCGGAGAATGCAGCTAAAGAGCTCCGGGCGCTCTGGGACCTGGGCAGCGACCCCATCGCCAACGTGACGAGCACGCTGGAAGAGCGTCACATCTACGTAATCTCGCTCGATGCGCCGGACAAATTCGACGGCATCTCGGCCCTCGCCCATGATGAGTCGGATGAGCACATCGCGGCCGCAGTGGTCTGCCAGGATGGACGTCCCGGAGAACGTCAGCGGCTCAACCTGGCTCACGAACTCGCTCACCTCGTCCAACGCGTCGAAGAATCCGACGACTTCGATGAAGAGAAGGCGGCTTTCCGACTTGGCGCCGCATTCCTGGTGCCGGAGCAAGCGTTAAAACGAGATGTCGGGACGCGACGGCAAACCATCCAACTCAAAGAACTTCTCCTGCTCAAAAAGCGGTACGGCGTCAGCATGCAGGCGCTTCTGTATCGTATGAAGGACCTGGAGATCATCTCGGCCCACCACTATAAGCAATGGTTCATCCAAATCAGCAAACAAGGCTGGCGGACATCTGAACCAGAGGAGCTACCACGCGAAACGGCAGACTGGTTCCGGCGTAGCGTACTTCGTGCCTACTCCGAGGAATTGCTCCCAAAGAAAGAGGCAGAACGGATGCTCAACGAGCGTATTGAAACTAAGACAGAAGATGAAGCACTAATGCGTCGCCGGGAGTTCATGAAGCTGTCTCCGGATGAGAGAGGCAAGATTCTTCGTAAGCAAGCTGAAGATATGGCATCGTACTACGAGGAGCACGAGGAGGAAACCGACGAATTTCAGGGAGGAGATATTGTTGAGTATGAGTAACTCCGTGGATCCCAAGCGTGGCGAGATCTGGCTGGTCAATTTGGACCCTACACGCGGCGATGAGATCAATAAAACCCGACCGGCTGCTGTCATCAGTTCAGACACCATACGAACTCTTCGACTACGGCTTGTAGCTCCGATTACTGGCTGGAATCAGCGCTTCTCCCGTTCCTTCTGGCATGTCCGACTTATCGCAGACCAGCAGAACAATTTAGACAAGGACTCCGCTGCCGACATGATGCAGGTTCGGAGTTTAGCCTTGCCGCGATTCGTAAAGCACATCGGACGATTGCGCAATGCGCAAGTTGAATCAATGGTAATCGCCCTCGCTGCCGTCACGGAGTACCAGTGATTAGAACGCCGCCGTCTTGCGTTTTTCCAGCGGGAACGCAAACAATAATCGCCGCTCTCTGCCTATCACAGCGGGAGCGGCGATTTTCTTTTGTCGCATAAACAATCGCACAGAACGCAATGCCTCGACCTCACCTCTCGTCGGCAGATACATCACTGCTTACGAATACGGCTGCGGCAACCGTCCTCCCGACGACCTCCGTCCGGGGTCCATCGGGCGTGTGCACGGTAAGCGTGAGCGGGCCGTCGAACGGGGCGCGATCCTCGACGTCGACGCGCGTTCGCGGCATCAGGCCCAGGTCTTCGAGATGATGGAGGAGCTTCGGGTCGGCGTCCTCCAGGTGGTGGACCTGCACGGTCGTGCCGGCCTCGACATGGGCCAGCGGGCGGGCACGCACCTCGGCGACGGTACCGTCCCGCGCGGGGATCGGATGCCCGTGCGGGTCGTGCGTCGGATAGTCGAGCAGTTCCTCCAGCTTCGTCTCGAACTCCTCGGAAATGTGATGCTCCAGGTGCTCGGCCTCCTCGTGAAGCTGCTCCCACGAATAATCCATTACCTCCTTCAGGTAAAGCTCCAGCAGGCGGTGATGCCGGATAATCTCCAGCGCCACCTTCGTCCCCGCCTCCGTGAGCGTCGCGCCCCGGTATGATTCGTAGTCGACGAGGCCCAGCTCGTCGAGCCGCTGAACCATATTGGTCACCGAAGCGGACGACACCTCCATCACGTCGGCCACGGCACTGGTGGTGACGGGCGGCTCGTGACGCGCCTGCAGCTTGTAAATGGCCTTGAGGTAATCCTCAACGGTGGGGCTCAGCATGATCCGTTCGGCGATGGCACGGTCGAATGGGTCGTCGGGCGAACCCGTTGCGACGCTCCTTTGATCCGCGCTGCGACATCGTTCGGCATTGCAGTCACAGCCTCCGGCACCGCCAGGGCGACACGCGTTTCGACGCCTCCAAACCGACCCCCGGTATGAATCCGTCAGGGCCTCGATGATCGTTCGATGCCCTTCCCTTCCCCGTATACATACACCGTGCGATGCTTTTGCCCATCTTCAAATACATCTCTCTTCGGCTCTTTTCGCCACCTTGCATGTAGGGTTTCTGTCAAATATATTACAAACGTGCAACTACGTCAGCGAGGTGACCGAAGTATTATTTTTTATTCAGTGTTTTTAACGGAACAAGTAGTGAGTGTTTTATTCTGCCACTACGCACTTCCGTACCTCTACGTCGACCTTCCAGGTTCGATTGAGGCCGGAGAAGCTGGTTTTCGAAACCGTCTGACCGGTTCGCATCGGATCGTTTCTGACCTCGTTGCGCCAGTAGTCTCTCTCGTGTCGTGTCCACGCCCACGACATCTCCGTCCGTTTCGCCTAATCCGTACCTATGTTTTTTGAACACTTTCCTGATCGTGGCTTTGCCCCGTCTCTGATCGCATCCGCCCTTCTTGCGGCATGGATCGGGGTTTTTAGCACGCAGGCACAGCCGATCGAACCGGTCGCCGCCGAATGGGGAGAGGTCGCGCTCAAGGACCTTCAGCGGACCGCACACCCGAGCGACTCGAACGCGACGGCTATCATCCTCTCGGACGTCGGCGAGAGCTCGCTCCGGCGCACAAACGAGTGGTCGTACGAGCGGGAACGCCGCGTTCAGCTTCTTTCGGAGTCTGCCTTCGACACCCACGGGAAGCACTCGATCATCATCCGAAGCGAATTCGAACGCGTCAAGGACATCGAGGCGCGTACGTACGTCATCGAAAACGGTGAGGTGAAACGATACGAACTGGACGATGACGACATCTTCGAGGAGGAGATCCGCAAAGGACTCGAGCGGGTCTCATTTACCCTGCCGAACCTGGAGCCGGGAGCCATCATCGAATTCAAGTACGAGATCCGAAGCGACCCGGCCTTTCTTCAGGCCTGGCGGTTTCAGGGAACGGAGCCCACCGTCTTTAGCCGGTACACGGTCAAAATCCCGGAATTCCTGAAGTATGCGGTTCTCGGGCGAGGCAGTGCCCCCTTTTCGAAGCAGGATCGGAAGAAGACGTATTCGAATCTGTCGAATCAGATCGGGGCCACGGAGTACGTGTGGGAGATGCATAATGCGCCTGCGATCCGGGCGGAGGCATACATGACAACGCCGGACGACTACATCCGGTCGATCGACTTCCAGCTCAAGGCGATCGTGAACCCGCGGACGTCGGAGCGCCAGGAAATCATGACCTCGTGGAAAGATCTTGCCGTGGATCTCATGGGGACGTTCCGCTTCGGTCGCGAGCTTGGTCGGCACCACGAGGTGCGAGATCTGGCGGAAGCAACCGTGGAAGGGCAAGACACCGCGGAGGAACGCATGCAGGCGATCTACCAACTCGTCCAGCAGCGGGTATCATGGAACGGAAATCAGCGGTTCACCCTCAGCCGGAGCCTCGACGAGGTCCTCAAGAGCGGCAGGGGTACGAGCGCCGAGATCAACATGCTGTTGTGCTCAATGCTGCAGGAGGTGGATGTCAATGCCTACCCGGTGCTGATCAGTACACGAGGTCACGGCATGATGTCGCCGTCGTACCCCTTTACACGCCAGTTCAACGAGGTCATCGTTGCGGTCAAGGGCGAGGACAGCTACACGTTTCTGGATGCCACGAGCCCACACCGTCCGCTCGGCATGCTTCCGTCACGCGCGCTGAACGGGCAGGGGTGGCTCGTGGACACGAAGTCGCCGACCTGGCTCCGCATCCCGCCGACCGGCGCAGCGGTACAGAATACGCTGATCCGCGGTTCGCTGTCGCCCGACGGCACGGTGTCTGGCCTGATTAACCTGACGAACGAATCGTACGCCGCCGCGGCTTACCGAAGCCGAATCGATGAAACCTCCGCTGAGGAGGTGGTGCAGAATGACGTGTTCACGTCGGAGGTCCAGCTCTCAAGCACCCGCGTCAAGAACCGATCGGCCCTGAACGCGCCGATCGAGATTCAGTCGTCTTTCTCTCTGCCCTCCCACGCCCAGGCGTCCGGCGACTTCATGTACGTCAAGCCAGTCATCGCCAATGCGATGCTGGAAAACCCGCTGAAGGCGCCGGAACGGTCGTTCCCCGTCGACCTGTCGTACCCGCAGGACTACACGTACACGTTGTCCCTTCAGCTTCCGGATGGCTACGTCGTCGAGGAAATGCCAGAAAACCGCCGCGCCCGCCTGGATGGTCAGGCCGGCGCGTTCGTTCGGGTGATCCAGGAATCTGCAGGCTCCATAACGATGCGCCTTCAGATGGTGCTTCGGGAGACGACGTTCCAGCCGGACGACTACGACATGCTCCGGGATTTCTTTGCAGAGTACGTCGCGACCCACGCCGAACCGATCGTCCTGAAGAAAGCAGCCACAGCCGAGCCGGCGGCCCCCTCGCGTTCGGCAGACGATCCCGCGGACTCCTCCGACGGAGATCGGTAACGTACCGCTCACATCACCGGGGCCCGACCGGAGCCGCGGTAATCCGATTCACCATCCGGTCCATCGCACGATTATCTTTCTCCCCTTCGTTTCATATGTCGTCGCTATCGGTTCATCGGGTCGCCTCCGCGCTCGTTCTCCTCCTTCTCACCGCACTCGGCCTCTCCCCGTCGCACGCCTTCGCTCAGGTTCTGGAGCCCGCCCCGGCCGAATGGGGGGAGATTCCGGAATCGCTCCTCGATCTGGATGCGCACCCGAGGGACGAGAACGCGGCCGCCATCATTGTCTCGGACGTCGGTGAAACGGAGATGCAGCGGAGCGGGAAGCTGATCCTCTCCCGCGCCACGCGCGTCAAGATCCTGACGAACGCCGGCGTAGAGGAGCACGGCACCGTCGAGATTCCGCTGCACGAGTTCGAATCGGTCCGCGACATCGAGGCGCACACGGTCGTTCGCCGGCCAGACGGATCGATCCAGCGGATAGAGTTGGAGAAAGACGATGTATACGAAGAGGAGATTACCGACGAACGCCACTCGGTCACCTTTACAATGCCCGCGCTCACACCCGGCGCGGTGATCGAGTACCGCTACGAAGTTCTCTCCGATGACGTGCTCTCGCTTCCATCCTGGAACTTTCAGTCGAGTGCACCCACAGTCTATTCCTCTTACGCCGTGCAGGTGCCCCCTGGAATCCATCACACCTATGATGTTCAGGGGAAGCCCTCGTTCGTGGTCGACGAGGAAGATACGGTCCTCGGTTCCTTCGGCCGGGAGACCAAACGCCGGTGGGTCGTCGAGAACGTTCCTGCCCTTCGCCCAGAGCCGTTCATCAGTTCGGTTGAGGACTTCCGGCAACGAATTCGTTTTCAGATCAAAGGCATCTCACTGGGCGGCTACGAACCGATCCTGCCCACCTGGGATGCCCTTGCGGACGAACTGCTCGACCATCGGATGTTCGGCAAACAGCTCGAGCGCTACGATGACGTGGAAGAGGCGACGCTGAAAGCGACGTCCGAGGCCACGACAGATGCCGACAAGATCGAGGCCGTCCACGCATTTCTGGCGCGGAGCCTTCGCTGGGACGGGACAGATCGCGTCCTCGCGGAAGAGGATCTCGACGATGTGCTGTCCCGCGCATCCGGCTCTCGTGCTGAGATCAACCTCCTGCTCTGCTCGATGCTACGGTTCGCGGGCCTCAACGCTCACCCGGTCTTAATCGGTACGCGCTCGTATGGTCGTCCGAGCTCAATCATGCCGTTCGTCCGGCAGTTCAACAGCGTGGTCGTGGCCGTCAAGGCAGACATGGACTACCGCCTCATCGACGCCACCGACCCGTTCCTCTCGAGCGACCTGATACCCGAGGAGACGCTGAACCTCATCGGATGGATCGTCCACGAGAATCAGCGGTGGTTCAAGGTGCGCCCGCCGGGAATGGACGCACGCAAGTCGCTGGTCCGGGCAACCCTCACGGAGGACGGCACCATCAACGCCTCCGTTCAAATACAGCACCGTGCGTACGCCGCAGCGGCCAGCCGAGAGAGTCTTTCGAGGGCGGAGCCGGCGGAATGGCTGACGCAGGCGGTTCTCGCCCCGGGCGCGGAGGTACAGAAGGCATCCGTGGAGGGACGAGACACGCCAGCCGAGGCGCTGACGGCGAAGGCCACGACGACGCTTCCGGCCTATGCCCAGGTATCCGGTGCTCGAATGTACGTCCATCCACGCATCACGGACCGACTCGAGAAGAACCCTTTCAGCGCGGAGGAGCGCCGCCTAACGATCGATTTTCCCTACCCGGAAACAGAAACCTATACGCTGACGCTCGCCGTTCCCGACGGGTATAAGGTGGACGAGCTCCCCGAGAATAAAGCGGTCCGTCTGGGCGAGAATGACGCGATCTTTCAGCGCATCACGAGCGCGACCCCGACGGGGATCAGCATGCAAATCCGATTCACGCGCCGCGCTCTTCGATTCGACCCATCGGTGTATGACCGACTGCGTTCATTCTATCAGGAAATGATCGACATGCAGAACGAACCGATCATCCTGCGCCGCATCACGGCCACATCGGGCGACGCTTCCTCTCCGTGACGCCGCGCCGCCCACGCGCCTCCCCCACCGGATGCCCCGACCTCGATGTTCGACCGACCCGTTGTGTTCCTCCTCTCCCTCCTCCTGCTGCTGGTACCGAACGATGCCGCTGGCGCCATGCCCGACGGACGGACCGCTGCCGACCCGATGTACCCCGTGAGCGAACTAGAACCGTCGTTTGTGAAGGGGGCGGATGCCGTCGTCCGCCTCGATAAGCGGCATCTGACCCTCAAGAGCCGGGAAGAAGCTGTGTACGCGGTGCGACGGGTCGTCACGGTCTTCACGCCGGAGGGGCGGGAATTCGGCCAGATGAGCGTGCACCATGATCGATTCAAGGATATCGCCTCCTTCGACGGGGTGATCCGGGACGCGAGCGGCGAGGTCATTCGCGACATGGATGATGAAGACCGGCATGATGTGAGCCTGAGCCGGGGTAGCACGATAGCGACGGATAGCCGGCTGCGATATGCGCAGCTCTCGCACTCGACGTACCCGTACACGGTCGAGCTCGAGTACAAGGTGGACTACGAGGGGTATTTTATCCTTCCGACGTGGCAGCCGCAGCCCGCGCCCAGCGTCCCGGTTGTGGCGGCGGAGTTCAAAGTCAGCACGCGCGACGATCTCCCGTATCGGCACGCGGTCCGGAATGCCGAGATGGACGTGGAAACCGCTCGAGACGGCGAGGAGGAGCACACCATCTGGTCCATGGCACAGATTCCCTCGTCGTCGCCGGTGATTTACACCCGCGGCTGGAACCACCGGGCGCCCCGGCTCCATCTCGCCCCGACACGCTTCACGATCGATGGCCGAAGAGGCGAAAGCCACAGCTGGTTGGATCTCGGCGCCTGGTATCGGTCACTCTGGGCCAATCGAACACTGCTCCCACCGGAATTGAAGCGAAAGGTCGACGAGGTGCTGGCCGAAAGCCGTTCCACGCGCGAAACCGTGCGAACCCTCTACACCTACATGCAGGACCGAACGCGCTACATCAGTGTCCAGCTCGGCCTCGGCGGCTGGAAGCCGTTTTCTCCCGAATACGTTCACGAACGTGGCTACGGTGACTGTAAGGCGCTGACGAATTATCTGTGGGCGATGCTCGACTACGCCGACATCGACGCGGCGCCGGCCCTAATTTATCGCTCCCCGACACCGGCACCGTTCCTCGAGGACTTTCCCTCGAACCAGTTTAACCACGTCGTGCTTACCGTTCCGACCGAAGAGGATACGCTCTGGATCGAGGCAACCAGTAAACAACTCCCCTTCGACCAGGTCCATCTCGGCATCGCCGATCGGCCCGCTCTGCTCCTCACATCCGATGGCGGAAAACTGGTGCGCACTCCCTCCGGTACGGCTGAGGACAATGTCCTCTCCCGATCCACGGATATTGCTGTGAAGGCGAACGGCAACGCGCAGGTCGTCACGACCACGCATCGAACGGGTGCAGCCACCTATCGACTCCGGCATCAGGCCGCCACGTGGACACCGAAAGAAGCCGATCGCTTCGCCGCCGGGCGATACAACGTCCCAAACGTTCGCGTGACGTCCGTCGATGTCCGCGGCATCGACTCGAGGGCAAAGGACCTAACATACGTCATCGAAAGCCGGCTGCCGCGCTTCGCCAGCTCTATGGGGTCGCGCCTGTTCGTTCCCCTATCGCCGATCGGCCGATCTCGCACTGTGCCGCCCACCGCCGAACCGGAGCGGGAGATCCCCTACTACATGAGCCGGTATCCGCGTACGATTATCGATACCACGACGTACCGGATCCCGGAGGGCTACGTTGTGGAGGCCCTCCCGGACTCCATGACCGTAGAGACCGCGGTTTCCAGCCTCGCGGCACGTGTAGAACGAACCGGGGAGGGGTTTCGACAGATCCGACAGATCGTGTACGAAACCACGGACATCCCCGTCGAACATTATGAGAACCACCGCACTCTGCTCAAGGCCCGTGTACAGCACGACCGTGCACAGGTCGTGCTGGTGAAAGAATAGTTCCACCTCTTTGACGGGTTCCACGCCGCTAGACCATCCCTCGGCGCGCTATTGGTTGCTCACGTCATCGCCGTGTTGAAATCACGGAACGGCGTATCCGGTCACTTGCGGATGCTGTGCCCATCGTGCACTTTGAGGGTCGGTTGTCTTTTCTCTCCGCCCCTTCCGGTATGCGCACCTCCCATTCGCCCCTCTTCCCCCTCACGCTACATCGACCGCATCTCCTGCTGCTGGCAGGTGTCCTTCTTGCTCTCGCCCTCGGGCCGGCATCAGCATACGCGCAGGTTCTCCCGGGACAGGTCCCCGACCACTATTACTTCCCGGCCGACACGACCTTCGACCCGGACATCCCCTCTCCGTCCGAATTCCTCGGCTACGACGTCGGGACCTACCACACGCGGCACGACCGGATCGTCGCCTACTTTCGAGAGCTGGCGCGCCGGTCCGATCGCGTTGCCCTCCGAGACATCGGCCGAACGAACGAGTTTCGCCCGATGATATGTGCGATCATCACGTCGCCGCACAATCACGCCAACCTGGAGTCGCTTCGCCGCAGCCATCTCGCGCTCAGCGATCCGTCGGCATCCGAGCCCGACATCGAGCAACACCCGGTGGTCGTGCAACTCGGCTACGGCGTGCACGGCAACGAGACGTCGTCGAGCGAGGTGGCGATGCTCCAGGCATATGCCCTGGCTGCCGGGCAGGGTGAAGTAGCCGAGCAGCGACTTCGCGCGGGGATTTTCCTCGTCGAACCCGTCCTCAACCCTGATGGACGAGACCGGCATACGCAGTGGGCCAACATGCACCGCGGCGACCCGCTCGTCGCCGACCCACTCGACCGGGAGCACAACGAGGCATGGCCGGGCGGCCGAACCAACCACTACTGGTTCGACCTTAACCGCGACTGGCTGCCCCTCACCCAGATCGAAAGCCGCAACCGGGTGGCCTTCTACCACCGGTGGCGACCCAACCTCGTCACGGACGTTCACGAGATGGGGACGGACAATACCTACTTTTTCGAACCGACCGAGCCAGTCGACTCATGGAATCCGCTGGTCCCGGAACGGGTCTACACCGACCTCACGGCTCCCTTCCGGGATGCCTACGCCGGGACGCTGGACGACATCGGGACGCTCTACTTCACCAAGGAGATCTTTGACAACTCCTACCCCGGCTACGGCTCGACCTACCCGAACATGCAGGGCGGCCTTGGTTTCGTGTTCGAACAGGCGAGCGCTCGCGGCCACATCCAGCAGAGCGACAGCCGCCTGGTGACTTTCCCGTACACGATTCGGAACCAGCTGCGGACGTCCATGGCCACGGTGAAAACCGTGATCGAGGAGCGCGAGACGCTGCTGCAACACCAGCGCGACTTCTTCACCTCCGCTCTGGCGGAGGCCGACGACTTCCCCGTCTCGGCATACGTGTTCGGCGACGCAGACAATCCGGCGCGGACTCGCTCGTTCCTGGACCTGCTCCTGCGCCATCAGATCGATGTCTACCAGCTCGATCAAAACGTCGAATACAACGGCACGCAGTTTTCCTCCGGCACCGCCTACGTGGTTCCCACGCGGCAGGCGCAATACCGCATGGTCCGCACCATGTTCGAACGGGTCACCTCCTTTGCCGACAGCGTGTTCTACGACACCTCGGCCTGGTCTATGGCCCTGTCCTACGGACTCCCCCACCACGGCATCGATCGCGGTCCGGTGCCTCGTGGCGAACAGGTTACGGAAGTGCCGACAACGGACGGTCTCGGCGAGGTGCCACGAAGTTCATACGCCTACCTGGTCAACTGGACGGAGGACCCTGCCGCGAACGTGCTGCACACCCTCCTCGCGCACGACCTGACAGTCAAGGCGGCCTTCGAACCGTTTGAGGTGCAGACCGCGAACGGGCCGGCCGCCTATCCCCGCGGGTCGCTGCTGCTTCCGATTCAGCCACAGTCGATTTCCACCGACAGCCTCCACCGGATCGTGGAAGCGACCGAGCGAACCGCCGGCATGAATATCGACGCCGTCCCGACCGGCTTCGCACGGAGCGGGGTCGACCTCGGGAGTCCGGCCTTCCGGCCGATCGAGCATCCCCGCCCGCTGATGATCGTCGGAGATGGCGTCTCCAGCTACGAGGCCGGCCAGGTCTGGTACGTGCTGGACACCCGCGTCGACATGCCGATCACGAAGGTCGACCGGACGGACCTCGGCCGCGTCCACCTGCCGGACTACAACACGCTGGTGATGGTTTCGGGCCAATACAGCGACCTGCCCGCAACGTTCGTCGAGGACCTCCGCCGCTGGATCGAGGCGGGCAACACGCTCATCACAATCCGGGGCGCAACGTCCTGGGCTGTGACATCAGGACTGGTGAACGATACCACCCTGATCGACAACCTCGACACGCTCCCCGCGACGCCAGCCGGGGCCGAAGACGACGGCCCGACCCGGTACGATTATGCGTCTGCCGCCGACCGGCGCGGGGCGCAGCGCATCGGCGGGGCCATCTTCGAAACGGACCTCGACATCACGCACCCGCTCGGCTTCGGATTCACTCGCCGACGGGTGCCCGTGTACCGGGATCACGAAACGGTCCTCCCCCCGACGAGCAATCCCTTCAGTACCGTCGCGCAGTACGTCGAGACTCCGCGATTGAGTGGCTATGCGTCCGATTCCAACCGCGACGCCCTGGCCGGAAGCGCCTCGCTCGTCGTCGATCAGGTCGGGCGTGGGCGCATCGTACTGTTCGCCGACAACCCGAACTTCCGCGGCATGTGGCCGGGGACCGGGCGGCTCTTCTTCAACGCGCTCTTCTTCGGGTCGCAGATCGACGCTCCATGAGGTGACGCGGGGACTACTCGCGAATAACGAGGACCCCTCCCTCCACTCGGCCGCTCCCGGCGGGCACGTTTGCAATGAGGGTGGTCACATAGTCGCCGTCGGACACAGGCACGTCCGTCGACGGGCCGAAGACCTGCTCGTACAGGACGTCCGTTTCACCGTCGTCGGTGATGCTGAGAGCGAGGCTGTCGGACGGCACCGTGTTCACGGTGAAGCCGCCGAATCCCTCCTGAAGCCGTGAGCCGGTATCGTCCGCAAACGCGATGCGAGACACCAGCGACGTGATAGGCGCTATGGAATCGGAGGGCGGCTGGAAATGCAGGTCGACGGCACCGTACGTCGACTCCACGGCCGACGACGCGTGGATCGTGCGGAAGCCGTACTCGCCCGACTCCAGTGTCGGAAATTGATCGGGGAAGATGATTCCGCCGAGCGTGCCCTGCGCGGGAAGCCGTGCGAACACCACGGTGTACTGCCGATCCGGCTCGAGAAAGCTCGTACCGGTTTGCTGCTCGATCAGGATCGTGCCGGACTGCGACTGAACCTGGACGAGATTGTTGACGCCGGTGGGAACGTCGACGTACTCCGTTGTCGGGGGCGAGGGTACCGGGCTGCCCACCTCGAAGTCGACCTCACTGGCGATCGTGTCACCGTTGACGACAATCGTGACGGTGCCGAAGTCCGGGGCGGCATGCACGAATCGAAGATCCGCCGTACCGGTCGGCGAGCTGCCGCCCGATGTGCCGGTGTCACAACCAACGAGAAAAGCCGACAGAGCAGCGATGGTCAGAAAAAGAAAAAGGTGCCTCACAACAGGACAGGGGAAAGGAAGGAAATAGCGTATGCGGGTTCCCGTACGACCGCTGCATCCAAAAGATCACGTACATCTCGGGGATCCCGGCTCAGATCGATACAAAAAACGGGCCCTCCCCGGTTGCCGGAGAGGGCCCGTCGAATCCGGCGATGACAGTCATCGCTGATTAGTTGGACGGGGCGCTTTCAATGATCGCCTGGGCGCCAACCGCCAGAGGTTGTTCAGCACCCGGCACGTCCGCCGCGATGCCGGTCACAAACTGACCTTCAGAGATCGGCAGTCCGCCGTCGCCTCCGATCGGTACTTCGAGAGCCGGCTGCGTCGAATCACCGGCCGCAG
>NZ_DAXETW010000149.1:0-13015 GCF_051155795.1 Longibacter sp. | reverse complement strand
TCTTCGCTACGCACGTCCATCCTGCTCGTCTGCCTGCTCCTGCTACCAGGCCTTCCCTCCCCGGCCTCCGCGCAGGTCACGGAGATCACGAGTCAGGACCTGCTTGACCTGATTGGGACGAATGAGGTCGCGCAGGTCTTCGACACCGACCCGCTCGATCCCAACACGAATACGGACCTGAGCACCCTCATCAATGCCACCGGCTCCGGGCAGGTGTACGACCTTCGGCCCTTCACTTTCTCCCTCGTCGGCGAAGGGCTGATCCGGTACCGAACCGTCGCGGAGGCGCAAGCCCTCGGTTGGCCCGGATCCAACGACAGCTATCTGTCGCAGGCGTCCGAGGCGTTTGCCCTCGATCTGCGCGGACCGAGCGGCGGCCCACTCAGCACGATCTACTCCTACCAATCCATCGAGACGTCGGGCGCGACGGAGGGCGACAACAGCTACGGGTCTGTGACCGACCTGTCCGGCTCTTCGAGCACGATTACGTACGATCCGCCCCTCCTCCAGTACAGCACGCCCCTCGTGTTCTCCCCCACGCCGACGACGTGGAGCAGTACCTCCACCCAGACGAGCTTCGGCATGATGAGCAGCATCACCGTCGACGGCACGGTGGAGGGCTACGGAACGCTCCGGACTCCGGCGGGCGATTATGAGGTGATGCGCATCCGGCGAGAAACGACGATTTCGCAGATTACGAGCACGACGTACGAGTTCATCTCTCCAGACGCCGGCTTCACGGTCGCGACCGTCGAGGGCGATGGATTCGGGTCCTACACGGTCTCCCTGACGGCAATCTCGGACGACTTTGCGGAGACGAGCATTGCGTCGGGACAGACGGGCTCGATCCTGAGCGACAACCGCCTCTCGATCTCGTTTGCCTCCGGCAGCACGGCCGCCGGCCAGTTGGCCCTCGCGACGTACAACCGGAATCCCTACAACAGCACCTTCGACGGGACCTCCGCCACGTCGGGCGACGGCACCTCCATCACACCGGACGTGATATTTGACGGCCAGTACTACCTGGTCTACGATGTCGACGACACCCTCGACGGCTTTACGGCCGAGGTCTGCTTCGACGCCTCGACGGTCCCCGGCGTGCAGGACGTCCAGAAAGTCGTTCTTCTGAAACGCGACCTTTCGAGCGATTCCTGGTCGCCGCTGAACTCGACGGTGAACGGATCGTCGGTCTGCGCCACCGTTTCCAGCTTCTCGCAATTCGGGATGGGGTCGAACTCGGCCTTCAACGCGCTGCCGGTGGAGCTTTCGTCCTTCGACGCGGTGTCGGACAACGGGCGCGCGCTGCTGTCGTGGACCACTCTCTCCGAACAGTCGAACAGCGGCTTCCACATCGAACACACGACGGGCGATCGTGCGTGGAACCGAATCGGGTTCGTCGAGGGCGCTGGAACGACGGACATCGGACAGGACTACCGGTTCCGGACGCCATCGCTCGACCCGGGCATCCACCGCTTCCGTCTCGCGCAGGTGGACCTGGATGGCACAACGACCCGGTCAGCGGAGCGAACCGTGCGCATCCAACCCGCAGGTCCCGCCCGCCTCGCCGCGCCGTCGCCGAATCCAGCGCGCACGACGTCGACGATCGGTCTGGTCCTTCGTAAATCGCAGGACGTCACGATCGAGGTCTTCGACCTGCTGGGCCGCCGGCAGGCGCTCGTCCACGAGGGCACGCTCTCGGCCGGCCCGGAGCACCGGTTCCCGCTGGACGTGTCGACCTGGGCGAGCGGTACGTACCTGGTGCGCGTATCGGGGGCCGGAACCCCCACAAGCACGCGACTGACGGTCGTTCGATAGAGCAACGTCCCGGTGAGATTCACGCCCCGTTCGGCATATGCTGAACGGGGCGTTCGGGTTGAACAGGAAGGGATCGCGCGGACGAATGGCAGGCGACGGTGCGCCCCGGTCAGTTCTCGTCGACGCGCATCACCGGACCGCCAGGAGGTAGCGCCGGCTCGGTCATGGCCCCGGCAGCCGGACCCCGATCCGGCAGGCTGGTCAGCCCCGGATCGACCATGCCCATCGCCGTCCGCGGGGGCAGCGCATCCATCCACTTCGGGCACTCTTCCCGCTCACGGCGCTCCACACAGCACTGAATCTGCACCTTGTGCTCGGTCGATCGACCGATGGAGCTGCGAGCCGTAATCACATCGCCGTCGTTCGCGCGCCGCAGTGCAACGGAACGGCGGCTCCGGGTGCCCGGCGTCCCCCGGGAATCGTCCTGAATCGCGACATCGACCCAAAGGGCTTCTTTGGTCTGAATCGACACCGTTCCGCCGGGACGAATATGGAAAAGGTCCTGATCGGCGTGATCCTGGATCTGATAGCGGCAGACGTCCGCCTGCTCGAACACGCGGATAACGTAGCGGTCGGACCGGCTCTGTGCGGCGACATCCGGCGGAGGAATGCAGAAGATGAGAATGAGGCTCAGAAACGACAGTTGACCTTTTAACATCGAACGCGGGGGCTAATGGATAATAGAGAGTCGGTGACGCATAGAAAGCGGGCCAGCAGCGAGCACGCGACGATGCATGCCGCGTCACTCCTGCTGCACGGATGAAGCGGTCGCAGAAGCGGGATTCGACGCCAGGATGGCGGCGGCGCGCGGGTCCTGGCGGAGGTCGGCGAGAAAGGGGGAGTAAGCGAGCTGGATCTGGCCGTAATTCCGATCGAGCGCCGGTTTCATCCAGGCCCAGGCTTCGTCGCGTTCGCCCATCGACTCGTAGAGCGAGCCGATGCTAAAAGACATGACGACGTCGGTGCTCTCACGGTCTCCGGTTGCCTTCCGTAAGCGCTGCAACCAGACGCGTGCGCTGTCGAGCCGGGTCAGGCGCGCGTAGTACTGGGCGAGACTGGCGAGCACCCATGGGTCTTCTTCGCGGACGGAGAGCTGTTCACGCGCCAGGTCGATAGCCCGCCGATACGTGTTCGGGGCATCCCCGGCGAAGCGGTCACTCCACGTCTGCGCGTCGGCGAGGGCACCGGCAAGCCCGTAGTCTTTGGGATACTGCGTCAGGGCGCGGTCATACAGGTAAGCCGCGTCGTCATATCGACCGAGGTAGAAATAGGCCGTCGCCAGGTTCGGTACCGCGGACGCATCCGTCGAATCGAGTTCGACGAGCCGTTCGAACGCGACGACGGCTCGATCCAGCTCCTGCATCTGCCAGTGGGCGACCGCGACGTTGTTCAAGAGCGTCGGATTCGCCGGCGCGTGACGCAGCCCGCGGGTGTACTGCGCGATCGCGTCGTCGTACCGTCCCCGGCTGTAGTAGAAGGCGCCCAGCAGGTTGTAATTTTTCCAGTACTCCGGCTGCCGTGCAATCGCCTCCCGGTACGTCGTTTCGGCCCGGACCAGGTTCCCCTGCCGCCGATACACGGTGGCCAGATGACGGTACGGATCCGACAGCCCCGGGTCGATGCCGATGGCCCGCTGAAACGCTTCGATGGCGGCTTCGTCGTGCTGCTGATCGCTGCGCAGAATGCCGAGCGTCGTCCATGCGGGGGCGAGCGTGGAGTCGATCGACAGGGCTCGACGGCTCTGCCAGATCGCGGCGTTCACCCACTTGACGTCCTGCGTCCGTTGATATTTCTGCCAGTAGGCTTCACCGAGCCCCGCCGCGGCGAGGGCAAAGGTGGAATCGATGGCAACCGCCCGCACGAATCGCTCGATGGCGGCGTCGACGTCGTCAACGGTCGCGGCGTTCCTAAGGCGCCCGCGCCCTTCTACGTAGAGCCGTCCGGCTTCCGGGTCCAGCGGGCGGCCCCGCCGCTGTTCCGATGTCTGGCGCGGAATGCGCACGTCCAGCATCCGCGCGAGGTGCCGGGTCGCCTCGTCCTGGAGGTCGAGCAACCGGCCGCTGCGGACGTCCACCTGTCGGGACTCGACCTGCCGGCCCGTACGAGCGTCGATCAGGTTGAGCGTCAGACGCACGCTCTGACCGGCGAACTGCATGCTTCCGCTGACCACGAAGGACACGCCGAACTGCTGCCGGGCGGAACTGGGCGTCATGGCTGCGGGAATCTCCGCCGCAGGGACCACCCAGAGCGCCTCCTCGAACCGCCCGAACTGGGTAACGGCGCTCGTCAGTGTTTCCATCAGGCCCGCCGCGAGCACGTCCGCGTCGGGCTCGGTCGCGCTCAGCACGCGAAACGGGAGGACGGCGATGTGACGCGGGCCTTCGGCATGCGTCGACGAGAGGGTAAATAGCCCCGTTCCGAGCGCGATCGCCATCACGATGGCAACGGTGGCCACCTCCCAGGAAGCAAGTCGCTGGAACACCGACGTGGATGAGGACACCCCTTCCCCTGCCGGCGTGTCTGCAGATGCAGCAGCGAGAGGCTCGTGCGCGTCCCCGTCCGTTTCCGGTTGAATGCCCGCCGTCGTCCACTCGTAGGCCCAGGCAAGTACGCATGCAGCGGGGAATCCCGCGATGAGTGCTATGAGCGTGGCGCGCATCACCCACTCCGGCCACCCGAAGGCGGGGATCACGATGGAGGCGACCTGCACGAGCAGCCATCCGGAGACGGCGTAGCCGACCGCCACCTTCACCACGCTGCGACGCTGTAATTCACCGAAGAACCGGGATGGAAACGACATACCTGCCGGGACACATTGGGGGGGACAAAAAGCCCGCTACGGCTTCACCGTTTTCTCTGGTGGTGAACCGGGGTTCGACGACAGCGCCGTCTATGCGACAACAAGCGTTTGAGCCACGCACCTCCCGCCAGAGAACGAACCGGAGTCCGGCTACGTGCGGGTGTACCTGGCCTCCGGGCCGAAGAACCGGTTGCGCCTCTGGAGACCGGCGCAGACACTCATGCTCGAACGAGGCACGCCCCGTGTGGGACAGGGACGATGGCCGCACGTCGAGCATGCGAACGATAAACACGGGTACCACGAGTCGTCTACACAATCGGCGCAGCTTCGGATGGGCCAACGGCTCTACATATTCTCGAAATGGAATTCGGCAACCGGTTTCTAAGCGCAGGCTGATAATCGTCGCATCCGGTTGTACAAGTGCGAAACAGTTCGGATTATGTGAACCGTGTTTTCCCGTCCCTCACGCATCGCCCCCACCATGGCTTCCTTTCTCCGCCGTCTCACGGGTCTGATCCTCGCGATCGGACTCGCCGTGTCCCCTTCCCTCGCGCAGACCGCACCGTCCGGCACGCCGGCGGCATCAGCGGCTGGCGGGTTCGGCCATGCCCTGGCCGTTTCGGGCGACTTCCTCTTTGCAGGGGAAGCGCGAAGCATCCACGCACCGGGACGGGTCCTCGTCTACCGGTGGACCGGTTCCAACTGGGAGCAGCACAGCGAACTCACCGCCGCGGAGGCCGAGGTCGGCGACGGGTTCGGGGCGGCACTTGCCGTAGATGGCGACCGGCTCGTGGTCGGCGCCTCGTCCTCCAACACCGCCTACGTGTTCGAGCGGAGCGGCGAGGCCTGGACGCAAACAGCCCGCCTGATGCCTCCGAACGAGGTGATGTCCGGCCCGCGGAAGCGAGCCTTCGCTACAACCGTCGCGATCGACGGAAACACGATCGCTGTCAACGTCACCGATCCGCCCTTCACCTTCGACCCCGGAAAAGGAGCCGTCGTCCTCTTCAACGAAGGGAGTGATGGCTGGTCGCCCGCCCACGTGATTGCCCCGGAGGATCGATCGAACGGAGACGGCTTCGGGGACGCGATCGCCGTGCGCGAGAGTGACCTGTTCATCAGCGCGCCGGATGCCGACGGTCGAGCCGGACAGGTTCAGTATTTCGCAAACGAGTACGATGAATGGGTCCAGCAGCAAACGCTCACCGGCATGACAGGCCGCTTCGGCGCCTCGCTGCTTCTCGACAGCGACGAGCTCCTCATCGGTACGCCGGATGCGATCGACCATCGCGGCGCGGTACAGGTGGCCCGTTTCTCCGACGGACGGTGGACGGTCGACGGCGTCATGATGGCCTTCGACGCACCGCGGGACGGTCGCTTTGGCCAGTCCCTCGCACGAACCGATGCCTTCACGTGGGTCGGCGCTCCCGGCGCCGCGAAGAAAACCGGCGCCGTGTATCGCTTTTCCCGTGCCGAACCGATGCAGTCTGAGCGGCTCGCCCACCCTGCGAGCACGCCCGGCGACCGCCTCGGCGGCGTCCTGGTCGCCCACTCCAATCGTGTGGTCGCGGCGCAGCCCGGCGACGACTACGGGGCCCGGATGACGGGCTCCAGCGCCATCGCCGCCTTCGATGGCGATGCCGACCGCTGGCTCGACGCGACGATCTCCGCACCACAGCGTGACATCTTCACCGCCGTCACCGGCTCGAAAACGCCCTGTGCGGAGGGCAAGGCGTCGCTCTTCGACTGCCAGGACGTCGACCTCCTCTCCTTCCTCCCGGTGGACGCGCTCAGCGATACACCCGGCGTGCGCGTGAACGACGTGTGGGGATGGACCGACCCGGACACCGGGCGTGACTACGCCCTCGTCGGGCGCGTCGACGGGACCGCCTTCGTGGATGTGACCGACCCGATGCAGCCAACCTTCGTCGGCGAGCTCCCGGCCACGGAGGGCACGGAGGCCAAGATCTGGCGCGACGTCAAGGTCTACGAGAACCACGCGTTCGTCGTCGCGGACAACGTCGGCGAACACGGCATGCAGGTGTTCGACCTGACGCAGTTACGAGATGTGGCGGAGGCGGACCGCCCGGCGACATTTGCCGCTACGACGGTATACGACGGCATTCATAGCGCGCATAACGTGTTCATCAACGAGGACACCGGCTTCGCCTACGTGGTCGGGTCGAACGGCGGTGGCCAGACGTGCGGCGGCGGTCTTCACATGGTCGACGTACGCGAACCGACAAAGCCGACGTTCGCCGGCTGCTACACGGACGTCGGGACCGGCATGACGGGTACCGGTACCACACACGACACGCAGTGCGTCGTCTATCAGGGGCCCGACGAGCGCTTCCAGGGCCAGGAGATCTGCTTTGCGTCGAACGAAACGGCCGTCAGCATCGCGGATGTGACGGATAAATCCGATCCGAAAAACCTCTCACGCGCCGAGCATCCCCGCAGCGCGTACATCCACCAGGGCTGGCTGACGGAAGACCAGCAGTACCTGTTCGTGAACGACGAGCTGGACGAGATGAGCGGCATCACCGACCGGACGCGGACGATGGTCTGGGACGTCAGCCGCCTCGACGATCCGCAGCTGGTGACGGAGTTTTTCCTTCCGGTTGCCGCCGCTGACCATAACCTCTACATCCGCGGCGACACGATGTACCAGACCAACTACACCAGCGGCCTACGTGTCGTGGACGTTTCCGACCCCACCGCACCGCGGGAGATCGGTCACTTCGACACGCTCCCCTTCGGCCCGGACGCCCCGGTCTTCGAAGGCGCGTTCAGCAACTACCCGTTCTTCGAAAACGGCGTGGTCGTCGTGACCAGCATGCAGGAAGGTCTCTTCATTTTGAAAAAGGCCGATCCCGAGATATAGTGGCCGGATGCATACGAAATGACGGAAGCCCTCCGAGCCGAGTGCCTTCCGGCGTGGCGGGATACCCGGACACATGTCCCAAACAAAGGAGGACATCCACCTCCGGGGATCCCCGTTACCGTCACGCGCAACCAGGTTGTATGCTGCGTCTGACCGCACCTACTTCCTGACGACGCACGCCGAACGCAAACCATGGGTATCGCACGGAGCCGCCCCCTGATGGCCATCGTAGGCACTCTCCTCATTCTCAGCACGATGGGGGCAGGGAGCCTTCAGGCGCAGAACGGGCAGAGCCGCTGGGTCGCAGACAGCACGTATACCCGCCTGTACGACCCGGCCACCCTCGACACACTGCGCGGAATCATCGCACGGATCGACCGCATCCCTTCTCCCGGTCGGAGAACCACGACCGGCATCCACATTATGCTGGACACGGGTGCGGCGACGCTCCCGGTGCATCTCGGACCGGCCGATTTCGTCGAGGATCAAGAGCAGCCGCTTCGGGTCGGGGACGAGATCAAGGTAACCGGTTCGCGCGTCACAGTTCGGGGCGAGACAGCCCTGATCGCCACCCAGATGAGGCACCGCGACCGATCCCTGCAGCTCCGGACGGCTGACGGACGTCCTATGTGGCGCGGAAGGCGCGGACCGCGCGGACCCTGACGGAGCACGCCCGGCATTATTCCCGAAAAGCCAGGAGCCGGAGTCCGTTGAGGGAAACGACCACGGTGGAGCCCTCATGACCGACGACTGCCACCGGTAACGCGATACCGGCGGTGAGGATCGTGCCGATCATGACGATGATGGCCGCAAACGCGATGGACAGGTTGACGCGTAGAGTACGCCTGGTGGCGTGGCTGAGCGAAAACGCATACGGGAGCTTCGTCAGATCGTCGCCCATTAGCACCAGATCCGCGGTTTCAAGGGCGACGTCAGTCCCCGCCCCACCCATTGCCACACCGATGGTCGCCGTGGCAAGAGCCGGTGCGTCGTTTACACCGTCGCCCACCATTGCCACAGATTCGTAGTGGGCCACGAGCTGCCGGACGCGGTCGACCTTCTGCTCCGGCAGGAGTTCGGCGTACACCGCATCCACCCCAACCGCCTCACCAATCCGGCGAGCAACGGTGGCGTGGTCACCCGTGAGCATGACGATATGTTCGATGCCCTGAGCCCGAAGGGCCTCCACGGTGCGACGCGCCTCGTCGCGGACGACATCGGCGTAGGCGATCCAACCGATCACCTGCACACCTGCATCCATCTCGGCAGCGACCATAACGCTGGTCTTACCCTCCTGCTGCCATGCCCGAACAGCCTTCAGCCCCTCGTCCAGGCCCATCATCGCCTCGGCGTCGAGGCTCTTGAAATACGATGGATTGCCGATGTGCACCGTGCGCCCGTCAACATCGGCACGAACGCCTTTCCCAACGCTGGCATGAAAGCGGGAAACCGGCAGAAGGTCGAGTCCGCGCGCCTCGGCTGCGGCGACGGTGGCCCGGGCCAGGTGATGCTCCGAGCGAGACTGTACCGCCGCCGCCAGCGTGAGCAGGCGAGCCTCCGTCAGACCCTCCGTGCCGAGCGTGGCTCCGGGGCGAGCAGCGAGGTCCGTGAGTTCGGTGTCGCCCTTCGTGAGGGTGCCGGTCTTGTCGAATGCAACCGCACGCACCGACGCTGCCGCTTCGACGTGGGCCCCGCCCTTGAACAGAACACCGCGCCGTGCGCCTGCCGCGATGGCCGAGAGCACCGCCGCAGGCGTCGAAATCACCACCGCACACGGTGAAGCGGCCACCATCAGCGTCATCGCCCGGTACAGAGACGTTCCTGCGGTCTCACCGACGAGCAGCCCGACGACGGCCGCGGTGACCGTCAAACCGAGGACGCCCAGAACGTAGGGTTGCTCGAGCCGGTCGATGAGTCGCTGCGTCTGCGCCTTCTGCCCCTGCGCCTGCTCGACCATGCTGATGAGGCGCGCAATGGCCGACTCCGTCGCTCGACGCGTCACGCGCACGTCGAGGCTGCCGTCCTCGTTGATCGTTCCGCCGTATACGTCGTCCCCGGCGGCCTTGTGGATCGGCACAGACTCGCCGGTCAGTGCCGACTGGTCGACGGCACTCTCCCCAGCGACCACCGTACCGTCGAGGGGTACGCGGTCGCCTGGACGCACCACGAAGACGTCGCCCACGTCCACCTCGTCGATTGGCAGCGTCACTTCTGTGCCGTTCCGGCGGATCTGCGCCTCCTCGGGCCGCAGCGTCATGAGGGCTTCGATGGCCCGCCGCGATCGCCCGATGGCGTAATGCTGAAGGACGTTCGACAGGGAAAACAGGAAGAGCAACATCGCCCCTTCAAAGGGCGCCCCGATGGCAAGTGCCCCGACGGCGGCGAGGATCATGAGCAGGTCAATGTCGACGGCGCGATGGCGGAGCGTTTCCAGCCCGGCCACGAGTCCGTACCACCCGCCGAAGACGTACGACACCGTATAGCTAATCCAGCCCACGATCGCGGGCATGTCGAGCCAGCCGGCGACCAGTCCGCCCACCATGCCGGCGAGAGATAACACGGCGAAAATCGACTCCCGACGAAGCCGGACCCGATCAACCGGAGCCTCCTTTGGGTCACCGGTGTCGTGCGATGTCGGAATTTTCGCCGACTCGCCGAGCGAGTGAACGGTTCGAACGAGGTCTTCGGGCGAGGTCACGCCTTGATCGTACGCCACCCGTAGGATCCCGCTTCGAAACGACGCCTCTGCGTCCTGAATGCCGGGTACCGATCGAAGCCGATTTTCGAGAGCCAGAGCGCACGTCTCACAACTCCGTCCGCCACGCCGTTCTAGACGCATGGTGCAGGCAGACATTGGTTGGATGATGGCCGCGGCCATTTCGCGCACGAGCCGCTCGGCCTCGCGCTCGGAAAGGCGCGTCCGGTCATAGTCGAGCGCAAGGCGACCGTGCGTCGTATCGAGCTCGACCCTGACGAGACCTGTCGTGTCGTGGGCCGTTGCGTCGATGGCCTCTGCACAGGTCACCTCCGGCGGGTCAGTCGATGTCGATGAGGTCGATGACATACAAATCAGCGTTCAAGGGTCGACTACCTACGAGACACGAATACCGTGATACGGGCGCTTCGTAGCTCTGGAAGAGGAAACGCGCACCGGAGCCAATAGCTCCTATTGTGATCTCCCCGGGGCTGCAGCAAACGATCAACCGCGGACGAACCGCAGACGGCCCGCCCCGGGAAATCCGGAGGGGGCCGTTGTGCGGACGGTCTGTGGTCGCATGACTCAACTCTGCCGTTTGCGGGTTGCGTCGTCTCGGACGATGGCGAACTCGACGGAGTTGAAGTTGTACCGCGCCACCTCGTCGTAGAGGCGCATTGCGCCATCGGTATCCCCCGCCATCTCGTGCGCCTGCGCCAGCTGGTACCGAATTCCGACGTTGTTGAGATCCGCCTGCGACAGGTGCTCCATCGCCGTTTCCCCGTCACCGTCCATCAGCGCGGCAACGCCGAGGAGGTGGTGCTGATTCTGGAACCGCTGCGGGTCCGTCTGGGCTTTGACGCGCTCGTAGTACTGGGCCGCAACCTCCCGGGCCTTATCGGTGTTGCCGCTGGCCGCCGCCAGGTAGCCATCCCAGTACAACCGGTCGTTCTCCATGTTGGCTCTCATGGTGGCATCGGCCGTCCGCTCGGCCACATCCAGCGAGAGTTGACGCCGCTGCGCGAGGGTCGCCTCCGCCTCCCGCATCATATCGTTGTGCGCGGCGACCAGGAACTGATTCGTCAGCGTGAAGAAGGTCACGCCGGTTTTCTCGGAGGCCGGGAGATCCATCCCCTCGATCATGGCGACGATGTCGCCGAGTTCGTCGTAGGCCGCCTTCGGATTGCCTTCGTGAAGCGACACGAACGCGCGGTAGTTGGCCAGTTGGGCTTTTTCCACGCCAGCCGCCCGTTCGACACCGACGTCGTAGCTCGCCCGGGCCTCATCGACGTCGCCGAGGAACGAGTGAACGTGCCCCAGCTTGACGTGAGCCGGTGCATACGCCGCATCGAGCTGCGTGGCCTCCTCATAGTTGAGCCGGGCGCCCTCCAGGTCGCCATCCCCGCGGTGTGCATCGCCGAGCCAGATGCGCAGCACAGCTTCCTCCGGCTGACTATCTACCGCGCGCTGTGCATAGGTGATGGCGCGCTCGAGGTCGCGTGGGGACTCCAGCGTGTATGAAGTGGCCAGCAAAACATTCGACGCCACCAGGTTCGGCGACAGCTCGGACGCCCGCACCCAGGCTGCCCTCGCCTGTTCCACCTCGCCCCGCGAACTGTACACGCTGCCGCGCTCCACCCATGCATAAGCCGACTCGGCGTACGCCTCCGTCAGGTCCGCTGCAAGCGTCAGTCGAAGCTCCGCGTCGTTGGAGATGTAGGTTTGCCGGATCTGCGCGAGCAGCCGCTCCCCTTCACTTTTGTCGGCGCTCGTCGCCATTGCTTTTGCGACGCTCTGCTCGAACGTCTCGGGGGACGCGGCTACATCCGCCAGGTGCACGTAGGCGTACGTAAAGTCCGGATCAATGCTCACGGCCTCCCGGAAGTGCGTCTGCGCGGCCTGGTTATTTCCGACCTCCAGATCATACATCCCATCGAGAAAGAGGGCCCGGGCCCGTTCGGAGAGGGTGGTAATGGGGATCTCGGTACTTCGATCCGGGGGTGGCGTGGCCTGTACTTCATCCTCCGGCTGACAGCCGATCGTGGCCGAACTGACAAGCAGAAGCAGAAGGAGGGAGAGGAACGGAAAGAGAATCTGACGTCGGGTCATGAAGGTCACCTTCGTTCGGTCGCATCGATGGAAAATCGTGATACGAGATCGGATCGATGACCGTACTACCGGTCGAGCGCTTTCCCAACTGCGATGACGAAGCAGCGGTGTCGTGCATCGATGGACCGGAGCGGAAATGACGTCTCCAGCTGCGCATCCACCCGTGGAAGCGGATCAAGAAAGCCGTCGAACATCGCACGACTCGTGTCAGAGAATGACGCTGTTCCCCGGCAGTAGCAAGGGCGGGGCACCTGTTTGCGCCGGTGGCGCATCAGGAAATGCGCATGGCGGACCGGTCGGAGGTGCGCCACGGGGCGAAACGCCGGTGCGACCCGGGGCTTAGGGGGGCACAGGGGGGAGCGGTGTATGCCGGGTGCCACACGTCCGTATCTTTTCCGATGATCATCCCTCGACCCATGCCGGCATCCACCATTCTTCGCATCAGCCTCCTCTTCGTCCTGACCGCTGCAATCGATGTAGCCGGCGCGGGATGCAGCAGCGCGGGGACCGGCACCCGTGCTCCAACCGACACCACCGATGCGCATCGATTCCGTCTGGCCGACGACTACTCTGCTCGTCACGCAGGGGACGCGGTCCTCATTGCCACCTCGGACTCGCTTCTGTTTGAGGAATACCAGAACGGGTACGACGGAAGCCAACCCCACATGCTGGCCAGTGGAAGCAAAACGTTCAGCGGACTGCTCGCATGGGC
>NZ_DAXETW010000148.1:0-10742 GCF_051155795.1 Longibacter sp. | reverse complement strand
GGCCCTCTACCGGCACAACATCACCCTCTACCGGCTGGAGCTCCTCACCGAACGGACTCTCACGAGGTGAGATTGGTGGGTGTGATCGGGAGTGGTTAATCGGATTTCGCTTCTCACTTTCGTCTCAACCCGAACGTTCGAATCCGCTCTAATCCACTATCCACAATTCATCTCCCCAAACCCACAATCCACATTTCAATGACCCGTACCCGCTTACTCGCTGCCCTGCTCCTCACCTCCGCGCTCACGTTCTCCGCCTGCAGCTCCGAGGAGGCGCCGAATCCGTCCGATGCAGAGCCGATGTCGGTGACCACGGCTGTCGCAGCTGAATCGGCGGAGCCCACGGTCTACCGATACAGTGGCACGATTCAGGGAGCACGCCGCATTCCGCTCTCAACCAAGATGATGGGGACGATCACGTCACTCGACGTAGAGGCCGGCGACCAGGTCCGCCGCGGCCAGACGCTGGCCCGCGTGCGCAGCCAGAACCTGAAGGCACAGAAGCAGCAGGTCGAGGCACGCCTTCAGGAGGCACGGGCGGCCTTGCAGAACGCCGAGACGAACTTTGATCGCATCCGGACCCTGAAAGCAAAAGACAGCGCCACGCAGAAGGAGTTCGACGACGCGAAAACGGGCTACGAACGCGCGAAAGCTCGCGTGCAGGCCCTGGAGGGCCAGTTGGCCGAGATTAATGACACGCTCGACTACGCCACGATTACCTCTCCGATCGACGGCTTCGTCGTGGAGAAACGCTCCGAGACAGGCGCCCTCGCCACGCCGGGACGACCGCTGCTCGTCGTCGAAACGCTCGACGATCTGAAAGCCCTCGTGCAGGTCCCGGAAGCCGAGATCAATCGCTTCCAGATGGGCGAGTCCGTTTCCGTAACCGTCGGTGCGGCGGATCAGGCAAAACGATCCGGCATCGTGACGCAGATCAACCCTGCAGGGAACTACGCCAGCCGTCAGTTCGAGGTGCAGGTTCGGCTCGACCGAGAGAACACGTCCGCGATTAAGTCAGGGATGTACGCCGAAATACTGTACCCGGTGGAAGCCGTCCCGTCGCTGACCGTCCCCGAAGCGGCCATCGTCCACCGCGGCCAGCTCACCGGCCTCTTCGCCGTCCGGGACTCGACGGCTCTGCTCCGGTGGGTCCGACTCGGTGAGAAGCGCGGCGATCGCGTCGAGGTTCTCTCCGGGCTCCGACCGGGCGAGACCTACATCGCCGACGCCGCCGGTCGCATTCTGGACGGGCAGACGGTTCATACGCGGTAACGGATCGCCCTCCCCCTTCCCGCCGCCCCTTCTCCGGGGCCGAGCATCGATTCAATTTCCCGATCTACCATGGCACAGACGAACGGACTCGCCGGCACCATCGCCCGCGGCTTCATCAACTCGAAGTTGACGCCCCTCCTCATGGCGGCCTTCCTCGCCATCGGGCTGTACAGCGCCTGGCTCACGCCCAAGGAAGAAGACCCGCAAATCGAGGTGCCGATGGCGGATATCGCGGTCCGCTATCCGGGCGCCACCCCGCAAGAGGTCGAGCGGCGTGTGGCAGAGCCGCTGGAACGCCTCGTCACCAACATCGAGGGCGTTGAGTACGTCTATTCGACGTCGATGCCGGGGCAGGCCCTCGTGTCGGTCCGGTACTTTGTCGGGGAGCCCTCCGAGCAGAGCATGGTGAAGCTCTACGAGGAAATGCTCAAGCACATGGACCAGATGCCGCCCGGCGCGAGCATGCCGCTGATTCAGACGCGGGCCGTGGACGACGTACCCGTCCTCACGCTGACGCTTCACTCCGATCACGAGGACTACGACGACTACCAGCTCCGCCGCATCGGGGAGGAGATGGCGATGGACCTCAAGGCCGTCGACGGCGTCGCGGACGTGAGCGTCCACGGGGGACGCGAGCGCACGATGCGCGTCACCCTCGACCCGAACCGGTTGGCCGCCTACAACGTCGACCCGCCCGCCATCGCGCGGCAGCTCCGGGCAGCCAACCAGCAGGTCGATGCAGGTACGTTTGAGAAGGGCGATACGTCGTTCATGGTCGAGACCGGAGCGTTCCTCGCCTCCGCGGAAGAGGTTCAGAACCTCGTAGTGGGCGTGCACCAGGGGAGCCCGGTCTACCTTCGACAGGTTGCGGACGTGCAGGACGGACCCGCTGAACCCCACCGGTACGTCTCGTTCGGCTACGGTGCCGGTCACGCCAGCACCGCTCCCACAACACCGGCAGCACGCCAGCAGACGAGCGGTCTGAAGCCCGCCGTTACCGTCGCGATCGCGAAACGCAGCGGCAAAGACGCCATGACCATTGCCGAGCGCGCCCTCGAGAAGCTGGATGGGATGCAGGCAACGCTCGTACCGAACGAGGTCACGGTCACCACCACCCGTAACTACGGCAAATCGGCGTCCGATAAGGTCTCGGAGCTGTTGATTCACCTGCTCGCCGCGATCGTCGCCGTCACCTTCATCGTCAGTCTCGCCATGGGCTGGCGTGGCGGACTCGTCGTGTTTCTATCGGTCCCCATTAGCTTTGCCCTGACGCTCTTCGTCTACTACTTCTTCGGGTACACGCTCAATCGCATCACCCTCTTCGCGCTCATCTTCGTGACGGGCATCGTGGTGGACGACTCGATCATCGTGGCGGAGAATATGGAGCGACACTTCAAGATGAAGCGATTGCCGAAATTCCAGTCGGCGATCACAGCAATAAACGAGGTCGGCAACCCGACCATCCTCGCCACCCTGACGGTCATCGCGGCCGTGCTGCCGATGGCGTTCGTGAGCGGCCTGATGGGACCGTACATGAGCCCGATGCCGATCGGTGCATCGATGGCCATGACGTTTTCCCTCGTTGTCGCCCTTATCATTACGCCGTATCTCGCCTACCGCCTCATCGCCGGTGGAAACGACGAGGAGAAATACGGCGGGGAGTCCGACTACCATCTTGAGGAGACGCTGATTTACCGCTGGTACGCAGCGACCATCGAGCCGATGCTGAACAGCCCGTGGAGGCGGTGGTCGTTCATTGGCGTGACCACACTGCTCCTGCTCGGAACGGTGTCTCTCTTCTACTTCCGCGTCGTCACCGTGAAGATGCTGCCGTACGACGACAAGGACGAATTCCAGGTCGTCGTCGACATGCCGGAGGGCACGACCCTGGAGCGCACAGACGCCGTGCTCCGGGAAATGTCGGCCTACCTCGCGCGGCAGCCAGAGGTGACGGACGTGCAGACGTACGCCGGCGACGCCGCGCCCGTGAATCTGAACGGGCTCGTCCGCCACTACGATATGCGCTCTGCGCCGCACCAGGGAGACATCCAGGTCAACCTCATCTCCGCCCACAGCCGCGACGAGCAGAGCCACGCCATCGCAAAGCGCATGCGCAATCCACTGACGGATGTCGGCAGGCGCTATGACGCGCGCGTCAAGGTCGCCGAAGTGCCGCCCGGCCCGCCGGTGCGCGCCACCCTGGTCGCTGAAATCTACGGGCCCGACATCGACACCCAGATCGCCCTCGCGGACAGCGTCCGACAGGTCTTCGAGGCCACGGAGGGCGTGGTGGATGTCGACTGGCGCGTCGAAGACGACCAGACGAAATATACCTTCGACATCTACAAGGAGAAGGCCATGCGCGCAGGCGTTTCCGCCGCCCAAATCTCCGAGACCATGCGGCTCGCCGTGGGCGGTCAGGACGTGACCACGATGCACCTGCCCCAGGAACGTTCGCCCGTAGGTGTACACGTGCAGCTCGGGCAAAGGAATCGGTCGAGCCTGGCCGACCTGCAAAACATCCGCGTGCAGTCGCAGACGGAGGCGATGATTCCGGTCGCCGACCTCGTCACCATCGAGAAAGGCGTGCGCGACAAGTCTATCGACCGCAAAAATCAGCGGCGCGTCGTCTACGTGATGGCAGACGTGGCGGGCGACATCGAAAGCCCGGTCTACGCGATGCTCGACATGGAAGAACGCCTCGAAGACATCAAAGCGCCCGCGGGATATGATTTCAGTCAGCTGTACACAGACCAGCCCTTCGCCACGGACGGGTATTCGCTGAAATGGGACGGCGAGTGGCGCATCACCTACAAGGTCTTCCGCGACCTGGGCATCGCCTTCGCGGTCGTGTTGCTCATCATCTATATCCTGATCGTGGGGTGGTTTCAGGACCTCCTGGTGCCGCTGGTAATGATGGTCGCCATCCCGCTCTCACTCATCGGCATCGTCCTCGGCCACTGGATGCTCGGCGCCTTCTTCACCGCCACGTCCATGATCGGGTTCATCGCTTTAGCCGGGATCATGGTGCGTAATTCCGTCCTGTTAATCGACTTCATCAACCTCAGGCTGGACGACGACGTGCCCCTTCGACAGGCGGTGATCGAGGCCGGCGCGGTGCGAACCCGCCCCATCCTGCTAACGGCCGGCACCGTGGTGATCGGTGCGGTGGTCATCCTCTTCGATCCGGTCTTTCAGGGGTTGGCCATCTCGCTCATGGGCGGCGCCATCGCGTCGACGGCACTCACGCTTCTGATCGTGCCTCTGATCTACTTCATGCTCCGAAACGAACTCGCCGACACGGCACGGGTCGCGGAGTGACGCCTCATGCCGGAGCATACAGCAGCCCCTTGAACCAACCGACCATCGAACACCTGACCACCGAAACGCTCGAACACCTCAACACCTGACCACCTCTCCCATGAAACTCGTCGCCGTCATGAGCCTGGATTCGAACCGGAAGGCGCTCCACCGGATGTACCGCGAGCACTCCATCCAGGTGTTTAGCGAGATCGACATCAAAGGCTATCACCACACACAGTCCCCGTCGGCTGCCGACGTCGGGTGGTTCGGACATGCCTCGCATCCAGCGTATTCCACGCTCACCTGGGCGTTCTTGCCCGCGGACCAGGCGGAACAGCTACTGGATGCCATTGCGACGCTCAACGCGGACACGGATCCGGAGCATCCGATCCGGGCCTTCCAGATGCCGGTGGACCGCAGCATCTGAGGTCACGCCATGCGTTCGCATCCATGCAGCCAACAGCACGCGGCTCGTCATTCTTCCACACGTTCAGCCGAGCAGCACTCCATGACCGACCACCCTGCCGCCTGCCGCATCCCCTCCACCGACGAGAAGATCGTCCGCATCCTCGGAGGTTCGGTCGTACTCGCCGGACTCGCCCTCGGGTACTTCGGCCCGGCATGGGGCTACCTGATCACCGTATTCGCCGCTGTTAACCTGATCCAGAGCGCATTCACCGGGTTCTGCCCGCCACAAATCTTGCATGGCTGGCTCACCGGGGACGCCAAACGGCCGGAATACGCCGAAACTGGCAGGGACGTTTAGTGGTACTAAGGCGCCAGTTGCCATGTCCGCGCAAACCGTCCACCTCTTCCGGCGACACCGGTCGCGCACCTCCCCGTCTGCCATGTCTCTTTCGCCCGACCCTTCATCCGACGCTGTGCAGGGCGCCGGCGCGCCGTCCCCAAATCGGTCCGCGTCGGCGGGTCATGCCTTCCGAGACCAACCGTCCCGGTCACCCTACATGGTGTGGTTCGTCGTCATCGCGGTTAGCGGTGTCGCCATCGCCACCGGCACCATCGGTCCACTGATCGAGGTGCTGATCATGGTCGGCATTCCCCTATACGTGATCGCACAGGCCGGACGGACCTACCTTCGCTCGGCTGCGGGATTGCGATCGCGTCCGTCGTCCTCCCACCTGCTGACGGCAGGTCGCTACATGGTACGAGCCCTTCCTCGCTTCGGCGGCGGATTCTACGGCCTCGTCGCGACGATTACCTTTCTCGCCTATCAGATTCGCGAGGTGGGGGACTCCGCCTGGTTCCAGACCGATGCGTGGGGCGGGGCCGTCTCTCGCGCATCGACGGATCCCTTTGCGTTCCTCACGCAAGACCTGGCCATGATGCTATGGGATGTCATTTTCCCCATCAGCGCAAACTGGATCGTCGGATTGGTTCACGCAGCCGTCTGGCCGGTCTTCGTCCTGCAGTGGGGCGGCTTCTGGGCCCTCGGCGTGGTCATCCTGCTCGGCATCGCCTACGCCCGGGTAATGCCTCGCGTATGGCCGGTCGTCCTCGCGCGTGTCGCCGTCCGTGATGCCCATCTCTCTCCTACCACGTCTCCGGACAATGACGCTCCCTCTCCCCCGAACGGCGAAGCCGGGTAATCCTGCACGGCTTCATTCTTCCCCATCCCGGACGGATGCTACCGGGACATGCAAAAGGCCGACACCCGTTTCGGGATACCGGCCGCTGCGGCTACGCTCCTGTTGCTGCAATCCGCTCCGTTCAGGCCGCGCGTGACTCGCCGAAGCCAAGATCCGGACCGCCCTGCAGCGACCGATTCATGCGGTCCCACACGTCGTTAACGGACGCGTCATCCGCCGCACGGTCTTCCGGTGACTCGTCGGTTTCGGCGGTTGACCCGGCGCCGGTGTACTCGTGAAGCGTGGATACCCGGCGACGCAAAAGGTCCTCGATAAGGCCTTCCACACTCCGCCCCTCTCTGCGCGCAACCTGCGCTGCACGCTCCATAAGGGACGCGTCGATATCTACAGGAACCGATTCAGTAGCCATGATGCTCGAGGTTGATTCGTGTGCTGCGTGACCATGGACAGTACAAGTTGCATGCCGTAGACCCTTACCAACGGGGCTCGGGAAAAGTCCGCTGCATTCCCGTTCCTTACAATCCGATCACACAGCTTTATCCACGCTTAGATTCCGCCTCGACACGCCTGAGAGATCCCAACGTCACGTTCACGAAATCGGACTGAAGCGTCGATCCTCGAGTATACCAACGGAAGCGCAACGCGGGATGCACATCCCTGCACGCTCCCACCTGCCATTAGCACAAACGATCGACGAGTAGCGGGACCGGCGCAAGGGACGCCGATGCCCGAGAAGGTGAAGACTTCGTCCGTCCCTCCTGACCAGCTCGGACCCGAGCTCTACTCATGGATCCGTGATATCGTAATGCCATGCCGGGTCCGGCCCCGGGTCGTTTTGCCCGACCGTTAGTGCGTCATGGCGTACGTCAGGATGTTTGCGCCCATGCGAAGAGCCGCCTGTCGCTTCTCCGGCGAATTGTTGTGCACGGAGGCCGGCTCCCATCCGTCGCCCAGATCCGTCTCGTATGTGTAGAACACCATGATGCGTCCGCCGTCGTCGCGAATGCCGAATCCCTGAGGCGCCTCTCCATCGTGCTCGTGAATCTTGGGCAGGCCGTCCCGAAACGAATAGCGCGTATTGTAAATCGGATGATCGAAGGGAATTTCCTCCAGCTCGCGGTCGGGGAAGACGGTCGAGAGTTCGCGCCGGACGTGTTCGTCCAGACCGTAGTTGTCATCAATGTGGAGAAATCCACCGCCCAGCAGGTACTGCCGTAGCCGTTCCACTTCCGTCGGTGACAGGCTAATGTTTCCGTGGCCGGTCAGGTACAGGTACGGGTAGGAGAACAGGTTGTCGCTTGTGAGCTCGACGGTTTCCGCGTCCGGCGCCACGTCCAGGAGCGTATTCTGCCGGACAAACGACAGCAGTTCGGGCAGCGACTGCTCGTCACTGTACCAGTCACCCCCACCTCCGTACTTGACGCGTGCGATTGTGACGCTTGCGTCCGAGGACTGTGCCTGCACCGGCGTCCACGTGGGCGGAAGCGCCAGCAGGCAGATTAGGCCCGCCACCAGGGTGGAGCATGCGATGTTCGACGAGAAGAAATACAGCATTCGTGCATCGGCGCGTGGCGAAAAATCGACGATGGATAAACCCGTTGTGGCGGCGCAGGATTCATCGCCGCTCCGCCCATCCGCACATGATTCAATCGGCTACCGACGCGATGGCTCGGCGCCTCTCGGACGGGACGTCTCGCTGGCCAGGGCGGGATTGGCCCGCCGAACCCGTGTCCGCACCGAGCGTTTGTCTGTCTCACGCGACCTATCCACCCGTCCCGCACACCATGTCCCGCTTCCTGAAAGCCCTCCTGATTACCGGCGTTGCCACCGGCGCCGCAGCGCTTCTGCTGAAGTCCATCGACCTGGAATCCGCCGACGCGCCCATGGACGACGACATCGCGGCGCTGGGCTTCGATCCAGAAGACATTCCGGACGAGGACGCCGAACTTCTTCTCAAAGAGCTCGCTTCGCAGCTCATGTAGGCCCACGGTCCTCGCCGCTTTCTGTGCCTGCACTACGCCCCGAATGTCTGACGAATACAGCAAGTGCCCGTCCTGTGCCGTCGAGTACGAGGACGACGGTGACGTTGACGTGTGCCCGTACTGCGGTTACGAATTTCCCGAACGGGCGACCAGTACGCGCTGGGTAGCGTGGCTCCTCGTCCTCCTGATGCTCTGGCCCGCCATCAAAGGCATCATGTACCTCCTGGGCTAACCCCCACCCTCCGGGCCAGAATCCCCTCCCCATTCGCACTTCGCCCTTCGCCCTTCGCAATTCGCAATTCGCCTTCCCTATGCTCATTCCCTCGACACTTCTCGGAGACCGTTCGCCCGAGACCTTTCTTACCGAGTACTGGCAGAAAAAGCCGCTGCTGATTCGTGGCGCGCTGCCGGACTTCGAGTCGCCGCTGGAACCGGGGGAGCTGGCGGGCCTCGCATGCGAGGAAGGTGTGGAGAGCCGACTGATCCTGGAGGAGGGAGGCGAGTATCCGTGGGAACTGCGATTCGGCCCGTTCGACGAGGACGATTTTCTTAGCCTGCCGGAAACGAAGTGGACGGTACTCGTCCAGGAAGTCGACCGGCTCATCCCGGAGGTCGGGGACCTGCTCGATGCGTTTTCGTTTGTGCCGAAGTGGCGGATCGACGACGTGATGGTAAGCTACGCGCCCCGCGAAGGAAACGTTGGCGCCCACATCGACAACTACGACGTGTTTCTGCTGCAGGGACAGGGCAAGCGGCGGTGGGAATGGGGCGAGGAGCCCGTCCACGATGAGGAGATCGTCCCGGACCTCGACGTACGCATGCTCAAGGACTTCGTGGCCGATCGCGAGGCGGTTCTCGAGCCGGGCGACATGCTTTACCTTCCTCCCCGTATCGCGCACCACGGCGTGTCCATGGATGATGCCTGCATGACCTACTCCGTCGGATTTCGTGCCCCGAGCCACGAGGAGCTGATCGCCGACTTCATGCAGTACGCCATGGAGCGCACCGACCCGGACGCCCGATACGGCGACCCGAACCTGTCGGTCCCGAGCGAGCCGGGAGAGATCGGGGACGACGCAAGAGAGAGCATCCGGACCCTTCTGCGCGGCCTGACGGAGGACGACGCGTCCATCGACCGGTGGTTCGGCTCGTTCATCACGGAGCCGAAACGTGACCGCTTTGCCATGCCGCTGCCGGAAGATCTCTCCGCAGCGGATGTTCGCGAGGCCATTCGTTCGGGACAGGGCGTCCGGCGCGGCCCGGCGACACGGCTTGCGTTCATCCGGAACGACGACGAAACGGCCAGCCTGTTCGTCAACGGCTCTGAAATCCTGCTCGGCGACGAAATCGCCTACGCCGCGCCCCTCCTCACCGGCTCTGAGTTCATACCCGCCGACGACCTGCGTCCCCACCTGGACGACGAGGCGTTCACCTCTCTTCTCCAGACCCTCGTGAACGACGGCCTCCTGGAGCTTTCACCCGGCCTCGCATAAGCATCTCCCCAAACCGCATCGCCTAACAAGGTCTCGCAACCCATGCCCTCTCCCGGTACCACCGCCCCCGCCATTCAACCGTATCTGACCGGCTTCCAGACCATCAAGCGCGACGCGGAAGCGTTGATTCACTCCGCCGAGGATGATGTCCTGAACACGGCGCCGGCACCGGACGCGTGGTCAGCGATTCAGTGCCTCGACCATCTTAACACGGCGGGCTGGCTCTTGCTCACGCGCATGGAACGACGGATCAATGACGCGGAAGAAAACGGCCCGTTCGGGCAGGGGCCGTTCCGGTACGGGTTCGTCAGCCGCATCATGATCCGGCTGATGCAGCCGTCGTCCATATTGTCGATTCCGGCGCCCTCGTCCTACACGCCGGACGCGCGACACACCCTCGAGACAAATGCCGTCGCCACGGAGTTTCTGCAGTTACAGGACGACTTCATCGCTTGCTGCGAACGATCCGAGGGCCTCGACCTGCGAAAGGTGCGCGTGGCCTCCCCTGCCATGCCGATCCTATCAATCAGCCTCGGCGCCTGGTACGAGGCAACGATCGCCCACGAACAACGCCACCTGAAGCAAGCCCGCGACGCCGTCGAACGCGTTCGAGCGGGGGGCGGGGTTTGAGGTTTGGGGAAGGGCGCGGGGGAAGGGGTGAGAGGGAGATGGGGAGAATTGTGTGTATGTCTGTAGGTTTGTAGGTCTGTAGGTTCTCGCGATCCAGGCGATGGCGCTACAGATCGGATTGTCAAGCAGTGCCCCCGGCCTTGCGCGGTTCGTCGTCTTGAGCGCGTAGCCGAGCCATGACGAGAACGAATCCCTGTTTGAGCGAGCGGAGCTCGCGAGTTCGGATTCGTTCCGCAGCGAACGGCGCAGCGCTAGACGAAGCGCGGACAGACGGGCGACGGGAGCGAAGCGACTCATGAAATAAAAAAAGTCAAGGCCTGCCGAAGATCAGCGAAGGGTCCGGTCCACTACGCTGAAATTCTTCGAAGGGCCTGGAAGGTCATCCCTTGGACTCAACCTCTCTATGAGCCTGGACTCGCAGTCTGGCGGGTTGCTTCGAGGTTTCAGACAGGAAG
>NZ_DAXETW010000147.1:0-5514 GCF_051155795.1 Longibacter sp. | reverse complement strand
ATCACAGGCGTGACGGTGGATCCTTCCGGGAAGGGAAAGTCCAGGTCGGCCGTCAGCGAGATCTCTTTCACCTCCGACGACTCGGACACCGGCGACACCTGTTCGACGGTCTCCTCGGGATAGCCGACGCGGGTGCGCATCACCCACACGTCGGCATACGATTGCGATCCGATGGTGGTCGAATACGGCGTGGGAGATGGATCGGAGCCAAGGTTTTCGAAGAGCTCGACGATCTCGTTGCTAATGGTTGGCCCGCTGTTTCGCGCGAGGTGCCGGGTGCGGACGAACACGTAGCGTCCTTCGGTGGCATGCGTATCGAGAAACGATCGAAGCTCATCCACGGCTGCCTGTTGGTCGCCGGAGGCCGGTTCCAGATCATCGCGCAGGTCGTAGGTTGGAAACCAGTCCCAGGCGATCACATCTCCGGACACGTCATCCAGGACGAGGACCGAGAAGCCGAATGTGAGATAGGCCAGCTGTTCGGTGTCGTTGAGAATAAAGCCGTAATCGCTCGATCCGAACCCGCGCTCGGAGTACTGCTCGACGGTGACCGTGTAGTTATCAAACGTCCAGCTCCGGTTTTGTCGCTGCACCTGATCGAGTGCATTTGCCCGGAAGAGCCGGTCTCGCTGAAGCCAGTCGGCGTCGGATGCGCTGACGGTAAAGGTAGACGTTTTCCAGTTGTCGTCTCCGTCACTGGCCACGCGGGCCCGCCACCAGTACGTCGTATTTGATTGCAGGTCCTGCGGCGGGGTCCACTCCAGCTTGACCGACTGGGCCGATTGCGATGTCGTCTGAAGGCCCGGTGAGTCGAAGCTCGCGACGCTGTCGACCTGAATCTGAACAGGGATTGGCTCCTGTGTCTGGCGAACGATGCCGAGCCGAAGGGTCGGAGAGCTCGTCGAGACGCCCGCATCGATGGGAGAGATGAGGTCCAGCCCCGTATCGAACACGACCTGTTCGCGAGATGCCGTGTTGTTGTCTTCGAGGCGTTCGTCGTATTCGCCCATCGGATCGACATCGATCCGGAACGTATTCGACCCGATCGCGGTCTCGTCGAGATCAAACTCGTATGTTTCCGTCGTGCGGACGGCGAAGCGCGGAATGCTGCGATCGATTCGGGATGACGTACCGTCCGGTCGCTCCCAGGTGAGGACCACATCGACGCTGTCTCCCGGCACGAGACCCCTGTTGGCAATCTCGACGTCGACCGTCATCCGTTCGCCCGGCGTGGGATTGGAGGGGCGGATACGAATTCGGTCGCGGGTGACGTGCAGGTCCGGTTCGTCGAGGATCGCGAGCCGCGTCGCCGGGTCGCCGAGCAGCCCGTACTGCAAGAGATGGCGGATGATGGTTGGGCTGGATCCGAACGAGTCCGCCACGTCAGCCTTGGCGACCTGAATGGCTTCGCCGAGGACGCGCATCGTATCCTGGAAGACGCGATCAACGAGCGCATCGTTTAGCGTGGCGGATGGGCTCAGATTTCCGAGCGCTGACGTTCCCCAGTGGGCGATGCCGCCGTTGAGCCCGCCCCCGCGTGGGTTTCCATTTTCATCCACGGTGCCCACGACGAGCTGCTCGCCGAGGGAGGGGAGGCTCTTGACCTCGAACCGTCCGCCCGCAAAGGAGCCGGTCCGGCAGCCGAGGGAGACGACGAAGGGCAGGCGGCCTGCGTTGTTAAACTCGGCCGGCGGGTCCGTCACGATCTCCCAGGTGAGAGCCGCCGAGTGTCCAAAGTAGTTCAGCCACCCCGACCCGCGCTCCAGATCGACCGCTAGCGAATCCCGAAAGCTTGTGTCAAGTGCGTCGTTGATCTGCTTATAGTAGCGCAGCGTGTCCATGCCGGCCGGATAGAGCGTGTCGCCCATGGCGGTCGTTCGCCGCGTGGCCAGCTCCCCCCACCCGTTGGAGGCATTCTGCAGGCGTTGCTGCTCCAGCTCCGAGGTGCCCCCGGCGAGAAGAAGCATCCGCTGCTGCCAGTCCGCTACGGGGGCGTTCTCGTATGACCGGATCTTATCAAGAAAGAGGTCGCCCTGTGCGTTCGAGCGAATCGGGATGCGGCCAACAGCGAGAACTTCCGACCAGTCGTTCGGGCCGTCGTACTGCATCGCGAACCATGTATCCGAGGGCGAATACCCGAACGATGATACGTTCCAGAAGGGGCGGCGCTCGTCAATCTCACCGCCGGTGTAAATCGGGTACTGGGCGTCTCCCCAGATCACGAGGAAGCGAGGCGCACCGCCGGTCCATTGCTGGGTGTGGTGCACGAATCGTCGTACTGCGATCGGCGTCGGCCGGCCGTAGTCAAACTCGTCGTAGACGTCCTGGACCTTGACGACAGCGACGTCGAACCCGTTAAAGGTCCGGCGGAAGTCGGCGAGTCGCTCGGCGCTCTCGCGCAGGCCGGACGTGGTCAGGATCACGTAATCGGCTCCGTTGGAAAGCGATGACCAGCTCGACGTGGCTTCGGGCAGCACCGCATCCGGCGACCGGTAGGCAGACGGCTCCGACACCCAGTACGTGCTGCTGGGCTGTGGCGGCGTGTCGTCGAAGGATGCCGTTCCGCCGGACGGGGATAGGGACCACCGTGTGCTCGACGCCGGCTGGAGAACGGTCACGTCGCTGCCCGACAGGTTCTCAAGCTGGAAACGGGTCGCCTGCGCATCCGGCGCGGAGAAATGCTGTCGGCCGCCAGCCGAGGCAAGAGACCGCGTGTACACCACCTCCACGTAGTCGAACAAAACGTAGTTCGGGTTTCGGGACGGGTCCGGGCACGACGGATCGGAAAACACATCGTTGGTCGACTCCAGACGGATCCGTAGCCCGGTCGCAGGAATCTGATCCTGTGGGATCTGCGCGACGATGTCTTCCTGCGAATACCCTCGCCACTCGACTTCTCCGATGGATGTGCGCGTGGTCGACCCCCCCGAACGCAGATCGGCGAACACCTCGATCCGGTGGCACGACGCAGACGACGAGTTCAGGCGAATCTGCAGGTCGAGCGTCTCCGACGCGGATGCGACCCGGCGTCCAACGTCCAACGTCGTTTCGAGAGCGAGCGGATTCGTATCGCTGTGCCGAAACTCGCGCCAGTAGTAGCCCTCCGCATCCCGGTATAGTGGATGCTCGGCTTCGAACGGACGACCCAGGTAGTACGTCCGGTCCTGCTCTGCGTGCAGCGTATCGCGGATGGTACTGCGCGTCACGGAGGGGGTCGTACCGGTTGGCGACTGATAGCGAATCCCATCTGGCCCGCCCCATGTCAGCCAGTAGTAGGTCGTGTCTGTGTACAGGCTGCGCTCATCGCTACTCTGGAAGTTCTCGACTCCGTTGTAGGCGTAGAGTTCGTCCTCACCCCGATTGCGCTGTCCCACGAAAAGCACGTCCCCGTTCGGCTCGAGATGGATCGGGACCTCACTCCCATTCTCGAACAGGCGGAAGGTCGACGGATCCGCGGATGGGGGAAGCCCGGCCTGTTCAAGGGACGAACGGTCGACGGCGTACACGCCATCCTCCGTCACGGCGACGCGGACGTACTCCGCAGATGGGTCGTACCAGTCAGTTTCCGCCGGCTGCGCACTGGCCTGACTGGCGACCGTAGTGAGCAGAAGGGCGGCGAAACAGAGGAATTGAAGGGGGCGTACCATCGGCCAGCTTACTGCAGAAAGAGGTGGAAGGTGTACGTGCCGAAGAGCAGGCTCGCGTCGGTCCGCGTCGTTGCATAACCGACGGAGGTCAGACAGTCGTGCGTACGCTGACATTTTATTGACTGATCAGATAAAGGATTCCCTCTGCTTCAAGCGGTGGACGGGTCCGGGTCCTCGATGCGCTCACGTTCGCACATCGCGTTTTTTATTCCTTCACTCGCTGGAGGAGGCGCCGAGCGCGTGTTCGTTCTTCTGAGTCGGTGGTTTGCCCGGTGCGGCCATGTCGTAGACCTTGTGCTGACCAACGACGCAGGTCCGTATCGCGCCGACGTTCCAGAAAACGTAAACGTGGTATCGTTCGGGAAAACCCACACCGCCGCCGCGGGGCCCGCCCTCTGGCGATATGTCCGATCCCGGCGCCCGGATATCATTTGCACGGCGCTCCCAACCGCCCATATTCTGGCCTCATGGGTCGTCCGCGGGCTTCGCAGGCTGCCCGGTTCCACGGCCCCGAAGCACGTCGTGACGCTGCACGAACTGCCGTCCGTTCGTCGTCGAGAGGCTGTATCCATCCGTGCGGCTACTGCTGTCAAATTGCAGCGCGGAGCGGTCCTGCACGCCGATCGGGCGGTGTCGGTGTCGGACGCGGTGGCGGATGACGCGGCGGCGGAGTACGACATAGGGCGGGAACGATTCTCCGTCATCTACAACCCGATCGAGGTCGAAGAAATTCTGAATCGGCAACCGCCGGCGCCTCATCCATGGTTTCAAGATGACCTGCCGGTCATGGTAAGCGCAGGGCGATTCGTCCGTCAGAAAAATATGCAGGGGCTGGTCCGAGCGCTCGCTCGTATGACGACGCCCGCGCGTCTGATCCTTCTCGGCGAGGGGCCCGAGCGTGCTAATATTGCCAATGTGTCGGAAGATCTCGGCGTCTCAACCCGGGTCGAAATGCCCGGGTTTGTCGAGGATCCGTACGATTATTTTTACCATGCCAGTGTTTTCGCTCTGGCGTCTCGAGGGGAGGCGTTCGGAAACGTGGTCGTGGAGGCGCTGGCGGCGGGTGCTCCAGTCGTCTCGTTGCGAGCGGAGGGAGGCGTGTCTGAAATTCTCGAGTCCGGTGACGCCCGGTGTGGTCGCCTCGTCCCGCCAGGCGATATCGGCGCCCTGGCAGATGCGCTGGACGAGGTCCTTGCGGCGCCACCGGATCCGGACCGTGGGCGGACACGGGCCCGAGACTTTCGCGTCGGACGCGCCGGTCGTGCGTACGCCAACCTGTTTCGTTCCCTTCTGGGTGCCGGGGACCCCCCGACCATGAGCGAACAGCCTCGTTCTCATTTCCCTTCCGAGCACACCTCCACCGCATGAGGTTTGTCTACGTGGTTTCGCAGTATCCAGCCCGGTCCGAGACGTTCATCGCCCGCGAAATGCAACAGCTCGTCGATGCCGGTCACGAGGTCGACATACTGCGCATGCGTTGGAGCGATACGCGTGACGGTCTGCGTGTAACGGGCGCCCGCGTGTCCCCGGTCCTGATCGGGCCTCGGGCCCTGACGCGCGGGCTGTCGCATGCTCTCGGCAACCGGCCCTGGCACGCCATCCGGATCCTGAGATCCTTGCTGGGTTCGGAAACCCGGGTCGGCATCAGAGTCCGCCTGATGGGGGTCTGGCTGGCCATGCTTTCCGGGCGAGCATGGCTGAAAGGGCGCTCGGTCGATCACATCCGTGCTCACCTCGTCGATATGGAAGCTGCAGGTGCGTGGTGTCTATCGCAGATTACGAACCGTCCCTTCAGCATCACAGCACAGACGACGACGTGTCGCCTCGGGGAACCGTTGATGCGCCGTATCGTCCGGGCGGCATCGGT